>CAWUOG010000255.1:0-4643 GCA_963923875.1 uncultured Alphaproteobacteria bacterium | reverse complement strand
CCGTCCCGGCCTGGGCCGTGGAACAGGAAACGACCTTTACGCCGCGCAGCGGCCCAAACGGCCCGGGATCTTGGGAGTGCGTCATGGCGGAATTTATGCCCCGCCCGGACCGGGGTGGCGAGGGCGCTCTTAGCGCTGCGCCGCCTCTGCGGAACCGGAGCCCCCGAACACCTGCTGGGCGACGGCGCCCAGGCTGCGGCTGCGCTCGGTGTCGATGCGCACGGTGGCCGTCATGCCGGCGCGCAGCGGCGGCTCGCCGACATGCGGCAGCAGGCGCAGCTTGACCGGCAGGCGCTGCACCACCTTGACCCAGTTGCCCGAGGCGTTCTGCGGCGGCAATAGCGCGAACTCCGCCCCGGTCGCGGGACTGACGCTCTCGACGATCGCGTCCCAGGTCGAATCGGGATAGCCGTCGAGCACGACGGTGGCCTTCTGGCCGACCCGCACGTTGGTCAGCTCGGTTTCCTTGAAGTTGGCCTCGACCCAGGGGCGGCTCAGCACCACCAGGGCGAACAGCGGCGTCGCCGCCTTGACCTGCTCGCCCTGCTGCAGGCGCATGTTGACCACCACGCCGTCGATCGGCGCGCGGATGGTGGTGCGGGCGAGGTCGAGCGCGGCGCGTTCGCGGGCCGCCATCTTCTCGCGCACGGTCGGGTGGTCCTCGGCCGGCAACTTGGGATCGCCGTTCAGCGCCGTCAGCACGCGCTGCAGCTTCTCCTTCACCGAATTGACCTTGTCCATGGCGGCGCGGGCGTCGTTCTGCACCTCTTCCAGCTTGCTGGTAGAGGCCACGCCCTTGGCCGCGAGATCCTGCTGGCGCTGCGCCTGGCGCATGAAGTAGGCCGCCCGCGCCTCGGCGTCGGCCAGTTCGGCGACCGCCTCGCGCCAGGTGGCACGCAGCGTCTCGACGAAAGTGCGGGCGGCATCGAGCTCGGCTTCGATGCTGTCGAGCGCCAGCTTGAACGGCCGCGCTTCGATGGTCATCAGCGGTTCGCCGGCCTGCACCGTCTGATGGTCCTTCACCAGCACGCGGCGGACCTGCCCCGCGATCTCGGGCGAGATCTGCACGATGTGCGCCTTGACGTAGGCGTTCTCGGTCGAGACGTAGCGGCCGCCCGACAGCCACCAGAGTCCGCCCGCGAGCGCCACGATCAGCGGCACGCCGACCAGCAACAGCAGGCGCTGCAGTCCGAAGCGGCCGTTCCTCATGCCGCCCTCAGCTTGCGGGGACGCGCCGGCGCCGTGGCGTCGAGTCCGGCCATGTGCTGCAGCCGTTCCTTGACCAGCGCGGCCATGCGGGTGAACTGCGTACGTTCGGCCGTCGACAGCGAGCCCAGGGCGTCGTCGACCGTGGCTTCGGCGCGCTTCCACATCTTGGCGTGCACCTTGCGCGACTCGGCCGTGAGGTAAAGACGCCAGATGCGGCGGTCGACACCGTCGTGCCGGCGCTCGACCCAGCCGCCCTTCTCCATGCGGTCGATCATGCGACCGGTGCTGGCGCGGTCCAGCTCGAGCATTTCGGCCAGCTCGCTCTGGCTGGCGCCGGGACGACGGTAGAGCCGGGTCAGCACCAGCCACTGCGCACGGGTCAGCCCCATCTCGCGCACCCGGCGGTCGAACACCGTGCGAATCAGGCGGGCCACGTCGGACAGCACGTAGCCGATGTAGTCGTCGTCGTCGGGACCCATGGTCGGAGCGGCCGGACCTCTGCTGGCAAAGATTGTTGTCTAGGCTACAATAGACCGGTCCATGGCCTCAAGTCCGGCAACCACCCCCGACTCCGCGGCTTTTCCCGAGCCCGCGGAGCCCACCGTCGCCCGCCGGGTGCTGATCCTGTTGATGGTGGTGATGGGGTCGACCCTCTACGCCACCACCCTGCTGATCGCCTCGACGCTGCTCCCCCAGATGCAGGGCACGATGTCGGCGACCCAGGACGAGATCGCCTGGGCGATGACCTTCAACATCCTGGCCACCGCGGTGGCGACGCCGATGACCGGCTGGCTCGCCTCGCGCTTCGGCCGGCGCGAGACCATGACCTGGTCGGTGCTGCTGTTCACCGCCACGACCTTCCTGTGCGGCCAGGCGGATTCGCTCGAAACGTTGATCCTGTGGCGTGTGCTCCAGGGCGCGCTCGGCGCGCCGATGGTGCCGCTGTCGCAGACCATCCTGCTCGACACGTTTCCCAAGCGGCAGCAGGGCATCGTCACCTCGATCTTCGGCATGGCGGTGGTGATCGGGCCGGTGATCGGGCCGACCGTGGGCGGGATGCTGGCCGAGATCTACAGCTGGCGCTGGGCCTTCTACATGGTCGTGCCGGTCGGCCTGCTGTCCTTCGCCGGCCTGCGCCTCACCCTGGTGCGCGACCGGCCGACTGGCCGCGCCAGCCTCGACTGGACGGGCTTCCTGTCGCTGTCGGTGACCATCGCCTGCGTGCAGCTCGTGCTGTCGCGCGGCCAGCGGCTGGACTGGTTCGAATCGCTGGAGATCGTCGCCGAGACCTTCATCGCCGGCATCGCCTTCTGGATTTTCCTCGCGCACAGCCTGACGGCGCGGAACCCGTTCCTGAACCTGCGCCTGCTGCTCGACCGCAACTACGCGCTCGGCCTCGCCCTGGTGCTGGCCTACGGCATGCTGAACTTCACGCCCATGGTGCTGCTGCCGCCGCTGCTGCAGCAGCATGCCGGCTTTCCCGATGCGCTGATCGGCGAGGTGATCGCCGCGCGCGGCGTCGGCGCCACCATCGGCTTCTTTCTCGCGATCTTCATCGGCCGGCTCGATCCCAGGATCGGCATCGGCGGCGGCTTCCTGCTGCAGGCGGTTTGCGGCTGGTGGCTGATGCAGCTCGACCTCAATGTCGACATGGGCACCCTGATGCTCAACAGCCTGTTCCAGGGCATCGCCATCGGCGTGATCTGGGTCCCGCTGACGCTCGCCACCTTCCAGAACATTCCCGGCAGCAGCCTCGCCGAGGCCACCGCCGTCTATCACCTGCTGCGCAACATCGGCTCGAGCTTCTTCATCTCGATCTGCGTCACCGAGATCGTGCGCTCGACCAGCGCCAACTACAGCCGCCTGTCCGAAATGCTCAATCCCTTCAACCGGATGCTCGAGCTGCCTTGGGTGATGGGCGCCTGGGATGCCGACTCGGTGACCGGTCTCGCCAAGCTGTCCAAGGAGATCGCGCGCCAGTCGGCGATGCTGGGCTACATCAACGCCTTCGGCCTCTACACGCTCGCGTCGGCGCTGGCTGTTCCGCTGGCCCTGTTCGTCAGCCGCCGTAGTCGCCACGACAATCGCTTAAAGCACTGATGCTAAATTTTCTTGATCAGCTTTTTTGAAACTGGCGGCTGCAGCGCATAAACGCTCAGTCGCACTTTCGGTACGTATAGTCCCCGAACTCCAGCCAGTCCTTGTCAGCGTCATGAAACACCAGAATTTCGGAACGATCTTCTCCCAGTAGAGCAACGACGAAGCCCTGTGGAGGCTGCGCCTTACCGAAGAAGCTGTAGGCAGTCATTGCCTTATGGACCTGACCATTGACCGTGACCCGCACGTCCCATTGATCGGCAGGCTTTGGCGCTATCGTAAAGGATATTACTCGCTTTACCTTATCACCGCCGCAATACCGAACGCCTGCCGGAATGTCGGCTGCAAAGGCGTGAGATGAGGCTGCAATCAGCGCGCCCGCCAGAAATTGAAACAGACGCTCGCAACGTCGGATGCTGACGCCAATCGGCAAATGGGCTCGCATAGACCCTCCGTCTGGCGGATCAGCGGCAGTCATTTCCTCTGCGCCTTGGCAATGGGATGCTCTCGCACCGCAACGATGCAGTCGGTGGAAAGGTCGTGCCAGGCAGGGATGTCGCGAATGATCGGAACGACCTGCACTGCAATCCCGGGCAGCGAACCTGCGTAGACCTCGCTTCCGTTGTCATCAAGCGCCTTGCGAACATGATGGCCACTCGCAACGCAATGCCAGCGATCCCCAGTATCCTTGGCTTCGAAGGCCGGTGTGTCGTGCGCCGTCTGACGGCCTGGCTTGGGAGTGATGAGGGCCGGCGCAACCGGCACTGTAGACGTCTGGGGCGTGACGCTCACAGGAATCGGCCCTTCTGACTTTGCAGACGTCGAGGGCAACGCTTGTGGTCGCGTCAAAGTCACCGGTACCGGCGTCGGCGGAACCTGCTGAGGCGGCAGCGCCAGAGGCACAGGCCCATATCCGGTAAAGGTCTGCGGCGGGTTCGGCGATACGACTATGCCCGGAGAATGGCCGGTGATCGGCGGAGCGACGATCTGCTGTGGCCCGGGCGAGTACCCGGTGATCACCTGCGGCGGGTTCGGCGACACGACAATGCCGGGAGAATGGCCGGTGATGGGCGGAGCGACGATCTGCTGCGGCCCGGGCGCGTACCCGCCGATCACCTGCGGCGGGTTCGGCGACACCACGATGCCGGGAGAATAGCCGGTGATCGGCGGAGCGACGATCTGCTGTGGTCCGGGCGAGTACCCGGTGATCACCTGCGGCGGGTTCGGCGATACCAGGATACCGGGAGAATAGCCGGTGATGGGCGGAGCGACGATCTGCTGCGGCCCGGGCGAGTACCCGCCGATCACCTGCGGCGGGTTCGGCGACACCACGATAC
>CAWUOG010000254.1:0-4658 GCA_963923875.1 uncultured Alphaproteobacteria bacterium | reverse complement strand
TCGGCTTTCTCATGGTCGGATGGACCGACCGCAAACGCGGCCTGCACGACATGATCGCCAGCACCCTGGTGATCAAGGTCACCTGATCGCCCGGGACCGATCGTGACCAACGCCCCCTCCGGAGGAGAGCCGCCGCCGTTCGCTCCGGCCAACTTCCTGAACAGCCCGCAACTCGTCTACCTGCTCTATTTCGGCGGCTTCCTGCTGGCGGTGTTGCCGCTGATCGGGCTGGTCGTGGCCTACGTCAATCGCGACGGGGCGTCCGAGCTGGACCGGTCGCACTACGACTTCCAGATCTCGACCTTCTGGCGCGGCCTGGCGATCCTGGCGGTTGGCGTGATCACGGCGTTTTTCCTGATCGGCTGGCTGGTCATCCTCTTCTGGGCGGTCTGGACCATTATCCGCAACGTCAAGGGTCTGTCCGCCTATGGCAAGGGCCAGCCGATGGCCGCCACGCCAGGGTGGGGGTTCGGCTGAAAAGGCCCGGAATAATGCCGATTCCGGGGGCCTGGTCCGCGCCCTGGCTGGCTTGACGGAGCCCCGGAAAGCCCGTTTATTCCGGCCCAATCGCCGAGGGACACATGGAAAAATTCACGACGCTGCGCGGTGTCGCCGCACCGATGCCGATGGTCAATATCGACACCGATATGATCATCCCGAAGAACTTCCTGAAGACCATCAAGCGTACTGGCCTGAAGGACGGCCTGTTCTACGAGATGCGCTGGACCGGCGATGGACAGAAGAAGGACTTCATCCTCGACCAGCCGGCCTACCAGAACGCCAAGATCATCATCGCCGGCCCGAATTTCGGCTGCGGCTCCAGCCGTGAACATGCGCCATGGGCGCTGCTCGACTTCGGCATCCGTTGCGTGATCTCCGAAAGCTTCGCCGACATCTTCTACAACAACTGCTTCAAGAACGGCATCCTGCCGATCAAGGTGCCGAAGGAGATCATCGACAAGCTGATGGACGATGCGAGCCGTGGTTCGAACGCCGTCATCGAAATCGATCTCGAGAAGCAGGAGATCAAGGGTCCCGACGGCGGCACCGTGCATTTCGACATCGATCCGTTCCGCAAGCGCTGCCTGCTGGAAGGTCTCGACGATATCGGACTGACGATGGAGAAGAAGTCGGAGATCGACGCCTTCGAGAAGAAGCAGAAAGACTCCCAGCCGTGGCTGCACGCCGCGGAGTGATCCTCGTTATCCGTTAGACAAGAGAAGCAGAACAATGGCGTCGAACCGCAATCTGCTGGTGCTGCCTGGTGACGGCATCGGCCCCGAAGTCATGAACGAAGTGCGCAAGATCATTGCCTGGATGGGCAAGAAGCGCGCGGTCGGTTTCGACATCAAGGAAGATCTGGTCGGCGGCGCCGCACTCGACAAGCACGGGGTGCCGCTCTCCGACGACACGATGAAGGTGGCCCTCGAGGCCGACGCCGTGCTGTTCGGATCGGTCGGCGGCCCGAAATGGGACACTGCGGACTTCAGCAAGAAACCCGAGCGCGGCCTGCTGCGCCTGCGCAAGGAAATGGACCTGTTCGCCAATCTGCGCCCGGCCAAGGTGTTCGATGCGCTGGTCGACGCGAGTTCGCTCAAGCCCGAGATCGTCAAGGGTCTCGACATCATGATCATCCGCGAACTGACCAGCGGCGTCTATTTCGGCGAGCCGCGCGGTCGGCAGACCAATGCCAAGGGTGAGGTCGAGGCGTTCGACACCCAGCGCTACACGGTTCCCGAGATTCGCCGGGTCTGTGCCGTCGCCTTCGAGCTGGCGCGCAAGCGCAAGAACAAGGTGCTGTCGGCCGAGAAGGCCAACGTCATGCATACCGGCGTCCTGTGGCGCGAAGAGGCGACCAAGCTCCACAAGGAGAAGTACTCCGACGTGAAGCTCGAGCACATGTATGCCGACGCGCTCGCCATGCAGCTCCTGCGCTCGCCCAACCAGTTCGATGTCATCGTCACCGACAATCTGTTCGGCGACATCCTGTCGGACGAGGCCTCCATGCTGACCGGTTCGCTCGGCCTGTTGCCGTCGGCTTCGCTCGGCGCACCCGACGCGACCGGCCGGCGCAAGGCGCTGTACGAACCGATCCACGGCAGCGCGCCGGATATCGCCGGCAAGGGCCTCGCCAATCCGATCGCCGAGACGCTGAGCTACGCCATGATGCTCCGCTACTCGTTCGACCTCTCGAAAGAAGCCGACCTGGTCGAAACCGCGGTCGAGAACGTCCTGAAGGCGGGCTACCGCACCGGCGACCTGCTGGTCGGCAACACCCAGGGCACCAAGAAGGTCGGCACCCAGGAAATGGGCGACGCGATCGTCAAGGAACTGGACCGGCTGGCCTGAGCCGGCCTCCAGAGCGTTAAGAGTTCAGCAGGAATCAGCTGAACTCATAAGACCTCTCGAAACAAGCAGCACCGGTGTGCGCGAATGAGATGAAGTGGAACCGCAAGCGGTTTCACTTCATCTCATTCCGCTCTAGCGATCGGAGTCGATGGCGCGATCGAGCGCCGTCGCGAACGCCGTCATCTCGGACGGTGCCAGGTCGGACACCGCATGCATCTCGAATCCGCCGTGACGCCAATCGACGAGGGCAAAGCCGTCGCGCTGAATGACGTTCGCCGTCGTATTTGCGCCTGATGCCGGCCACAGCGACAGCGCGATGCGGTGCTGATTGCGGCGGTAGACCAGCACCGACACCTTGCGCCCCGCCACGACGTCGATCCGGCCGCCCTCGAGCGGGAAGCCCGCCGAGGTCAGATCGTGCACCGGCGGCGAATAGTCGATGCGGCCGGCGAACCACGGCCGCACGGTGTGGCGGTCGGTCGAGGCCACGTCGACGGCGTGATCGCTCGAGGCGACTCGCAGGTAGGTCGACACGAACTCGTCGTCGGCCGCGCCGAAACGGCCGCCGCTCAGGCTGCCGCCCAACCATCCCAGCGCCGCCGCGAGGAACAGGCTGGCCGCCAGGGCCGTCCAGTTCCGTTGCGGCCCGACGCTTGCCGGCCCCGCCTTGTCGGGGGCGACCTCACCGGCAATGGCGCGCAGCTCGCGTTCGATGCGCCCACGCAGCAGATCCGGGGTTCGCTCGGCAGGCAGTTCGCGCAGCAGGCCGCTCATCTTGCGCGCGGCCTCCAGCCGCTCCCGGCACCCGGGACAGCTCTCCAGCGCGCGCTCGAAGTCGGCGCTGTCACGTGCCGACAATTCACCGTCGACATAGGCGTCGACCATCGACTCACAGGTCGGGCAGTCCATGTCCACTCCTTCCGAGGCGGGCCTTCAGTTCCGCCGCCAGTTTCTCGCGCGCCCGGGCCAGGCGCGACATGACCGTGCCGATCGGCAGATCGAGCACGTGCGCGATGTGCTTGTAGGAAAGATCCTCGATCTCGCGCAGCACGAGGATCTCCCGGGACTCCGCCGGCAATGCCGCCAGCGCAGCCGCGATCTGCCGTCGCCGGTCACCGGCCTGGGCGCTCTGCTCCGGGTCGGGCCCATCGTCCGGCCGATCCTCGATCTCCTCGATCGGATGCTCGATGGTGCTCTTGCGGGTTCGCAGGTCGGCCCATGCGTTGCGCACGATGCCGAGCAGCCACGGCCGTGCCTCGCCACCACGAAAGGCATGGAAGTAACGCAGCGCCCTGAGCATCGCCTCCTGCGCTACGTCCTGCGCCAGCACCGGATCGCGGGTCAGCCAGCGCGCAAATCCGTACACCGCATCGAGATGCGGAAGCATCAGCGCGCGAAATCGCTCGAGCGTGGCCGCGTCCGGCTTCGGCGGTGAAGGCATGCAGCCCATTAGGCCATCAATACCGGTCGCAGGTCGATTTTATTCCCGGCGGAATTTCTGCCCGCCACGCGCGGTAACGCTTCCAGTCAATCCACGGAGGCCTTCATGATGCATCACGACCGTCGCGAGTTCCTGAAGCTGGCCGGCATGGCCGGTGTCACGTTCACGGCAGGCCTGTTCCCTGCCTCGCGCGCCTCGGCCCAGGCCGGCAGCGACTTCCATTTCGTGCAGTTCTCCGACACGCATTGGGGCTTCAAGGGCGCCCCCAACCCCGATGCCGAGCACACGCTGGAGAAGGCCGTGGCGACCGTGAACGGCCTCGCCAGCAAGCCAGACTTCATCGTCTTCACCGGCGATCTCACCCACACCACCGACGACGGCAAGGAACGGCGCGCCCGAATGGCCCGCTTCAAGGAGATCGTGTCGGCGCTGACCGTCAAGAACGTGCGCTTCATGCCGGGCGAGCACGACGCTTCGCTCGACAAGGGCGAAGCCTACAAGGAATTTTTCGGCGCCACCCACTACACATTCGACCACAAGGGCGTGCACTTCATCGCGCTCGACAACGTCTCCGACCCTGCCGCCAAATTGGGCGATGAGCAGCTCGCCTGGCTGGCTGCCGACCTCAAGCAGCGCAAGCCCGACGACCGCATCGTCGTGCTGACCCATCGTCCGCTGTTCGACCTGCAGCCGAGTTGGGACTGGACGACGGCCGATGGCGCCAGGGCGATCGACCTGCTGATGCCGTTCAGGAACGTCGTGGTGTTCTACGGCCACATCCACCAGGAGCACCATCAGATGACGGGCCACATTGCCCACCACGCCGCCAAGTCGCTGATCTTCGCCCTGCCCGCGCCGGGTTCGCAGC
>CAWUOG010000253.1:0-4668 GCA_963923875.1 uncultured Alphaproteobacteria bacterium | reverse complement strand
TGCCGCCGCGCGATTGGCCGCCGACGGCGACGCGACTGCGGTCGACGAAAGGCTGTGTCAGCAAAACCGGCGTGATGGCCTCGATGTCGCGCAGTGCCCGGTCGGCACCCGCGATCGAGAGGCTGGTCTCGCAGGTGTAGCCGTACGAGCGGTTGGTATCGAAACCCTCGTCGTAGCGGCCTTCCGAGCCGCCCCGGCCACGCCGCGCCGGCAGCAGCACGGCCCAGCCGCGTGCGACAAACCAGTCGACGGTCGGCCGCGGATTGTACGGCCGCGCGAAAAGGCTCGGATCGGTGCCGCGGCCGGTCGAACCGTGATGGAAGATCAGGGTCGGGAAGGGGCCGTTGCCGGCCGGCCTGTAGGTAATGACGGCAAGCCTGACCTGCTCGCCGTCCACCGTGACCGGCACCATCGATGTCTCCTGGGCCGCCGCCGGAGCGGCGAAGAGGGCGAGGAGAAGCGCCCTGAGAGCGGTGACTAGTCCGCTGCGCCGGCGACGGCCGAGGAGGATGAAGATGCCTGGGGTGCCGGCCGAACCACGCGATGAGTCACCATACGGTGGTGGAGCTGGCGGATCGTGTCGCTGCCGCGGGTCAGACAAAGCCATGGGAAGAAAGCATGCACGAAGCAGGCGAGGCTGCCCAGCAGCATGCGGCCGCCGAAGCCGAAGGCCATGCCCATATGCTGGAAGTAGGTTTCGTTGACCGAGGCGGGGTGATCGGTGAAGCGACGGAACATTTTTTGATTCTACCGGTGGCCCTGGAAAACGGCTTGCCAGTTTTGCGCCGAATACCCGAGAATTGAGAAATTCATTCCGGATGAGGGCCAATGGACGCGAAATATTCGCTCGATTCCTTTGATCGCAAGATTCTCGATTGCCTGCAGGACGATGCCGACATGGCCCTGGCCGAGATCGCCCGCCGCGTCGGACTGTCGACCACACCGTGCTGGCGGCGCATCAACCGGCTGCAGGAGGAGGGCATCATCCGCGCCCGTGTGGCGCTGCTCGACCGGCGCGCACTCAACGCCAGTGTCACGGTGTTCGTCGCGGTGCGCACCGCACAGCACAACGCGCAGTGGCTGACGCGCTTCGCCAAGGCGGTGGCGTCGTTCCCCGAGGTGATGGACTGTTACCGCATGTCGGGCGAGATCGACTACTTGATCCGGCTGGCGCTGCCCGACATCGACGCTTACGACGCCTTCTACAAGCGCCTGATCGCCAAGGTCGAGCTGTCGGACGTGACCTCGATGTTTGCCATGGAGGAGATAAAGTCGACGACGCGCCTGCCGCTGAACTACCTGCCCGGCTAGGTGCCCGCCGGCCCAGTCGACCGGCATGCGGACCGGTCGTCTGGCATTGCCGCGGCGCACGCCCTAGGATCGCCGCGCTTCGAGCTATTACAGGGGTAGAAAACGATGGCGACGCCTGCGAGCGGCAAGAACCGCAAGAAGATCCTGATCGTCGGCTGGATGCCTCCGGCCGGCCTCGAGGTGCTGAAGAAGCGCGACGACGTCGACTACGAAATCCTGGGTCTCAAGGACGTTGCGGCTCACTATCACGCCAAGCTCAAGGACGCGCACGCCGTCACGCTGGGCGGCACGCCCTACCGTCAGGCCGAACTCGACGTCTCGCCGGAGATGATGGTTGTGGCCCGTCTCGGCGTCGGCTTCGACGCGGTCGAGGTACCTGCGCTCAACAAGCGCAAGATTCCGCTGATGACGACCGGCATCGCCAATTCGGTGTCGGTTGCCGAGCATGCCATGTACATGCTGCTCGCCTCGGCCCGACTGGTGAAGAAGATGGACCGCATCGTGCGCACCAACGTGTGGACCGCCGAGCGGCTGAACGACCTGCCGGCCGACCTCGCCGGCAAGTCGATCCTGGTGGTCGGCATGGGCCGCATCGGCTCGCGCACGGTGAAGCGCACTGTGGCCTTCGAGATGGACACCTACGTGCTCGATCCGAACATCACAGCTGCCGACATTGAAAAAGCCGGCGCGAAGAAGGTCACCGACCTCAAGGCGATCCTGCCCAAGGTCGACTTCGTGTCGGTCCATTGCCCGCGCATGCCCGAGACGATCGACATGTTCAATGCCGAGACGATCGGCCTGATGAAGCCCGACGCTTTCCTCGTGAACACCGCGCGCGGCGGCATCGTCAACGAGGAGGCGCTCTACACGGCGCTGACCACCGGCAAGCTGCGCGGCGCGGGCCTCGACGTGCTCGACCGCGAGCCGCCCGATCCGAACAACAAGCTGTTCCAGCTCGAGAACGTGCTGTTCAGCCCGCACATGGCCGGCGTCACCAAGGAGGCGAACGAGCGCATGGCGGTCGCCACCATCGAGAACGTGCTCTCGGTATTCGACGGCCGCATCAACGCCGCCAACGTCGTGAACAAGGAAGTGCTGAAGTAGGGCCGCGCCAAGCCCTACAGCAGATCCTCGATCTCGGCGTCGGTCGGGAAACGGCCGGTCTTGGCGCGCGTGTAGCGCAAGGTGCCGTCGACGGTGACGTCGAACTGGCCCGACTTGCCGGGGCGAAGTTCGATGTCGGCAACGCCCTGCTTCTGGAGACTATCCCTCACCCGGAGGGCCTGCGGCCTGTAGCCTCAAGCGCCGCAGAATTCGATCAGCACTTTCATGGGCCAAAGGTGGTGCCGTAGGGTCCCGCCAGCAAGGGGGATTTCTCGATGAAGTACGGACCGCTCGGCCGCTCAGGCCTGATCGTCAGCCGCATCTGTCTCGGCGGCAACTCGTGGGGCGCCAAAGGCCGCCGCGGCTGGGGTAAGTTCGACGAGGACGAGGCGCCGGCCTATTTCAGGCGCGCGCTCGATGTCGGCATCACCTTTTTCGACACCGCCGATGCCTACAATGCCGGCCGTTCCGAGGAGATCATGGGCGCCACGCTCATGAAGATGGTCAAGCGCGAGGACGTCGTGATCTCGACCAAGGTCGGCATCCGCATGAGTCCGGCGCAGAACGACCAGGGTACCGGCCGCAAGCACCTGATGTCGGCAATCGATCTGCAGCTCAAGCGCCTGCAGACCGACTATATCGACGTCTACCAGGTCCACCGGCTCGATCCCTACACGCCGATCGAAGAGACCATGTACACGCTCGACCAGATCGTGCGCTCGGGGAAGGTGCGCTACATCGGCGGCTCGACCATGCCGGCCTACAGGTTCGCGCAGATGTGCATGCTCGCCGACTGGAAGGGCTATGCGAAGCCGGTTGCCATGCAGAACCTCTACAATTTGATCGCGCGCGAGGAGGAGAAGGAGATGAACCCGCTCTGCCTCGAGCAGGGCGTCGGGTTGATCCCGTACTCGCCGCTGGCGCGCGGCTTCCTCGCCGCCAACCGTTCCAAGGAAGGTGGCGGCGCCACCGAGCGCTCGAAGAACGACGTCAACGTGAAGCCCGATTCCTACCGCGAGTGCGATTGGGAGATCGCCGAACGTCTCAAGAAGGTGGCGGCGGGACGCAATTGCTCGCCGGCGCAGGCAGCGCTGGCCTGGATGCTCTCCAAGCCCTACATGGCCTCGCCGATCATCGGTGCCACCAGTCTCGACCAGCTCACGTCGGCGGCGCAGGCGACCGAGGTCACGCTGTCGGCCGACGATATCAAGTCGCTAGAGGAGCCCTACCAGTTCCGCGTGCCGCCGGCCGCCTAGCCGGGGCGCCTAATGGTAGGTCCCCGTTAGTCTGACGGGAATCTGACGGGAGCGTTCCTACTAATAGTGTGCTGATGGCCGGGTTCGATTCGCCGGCCAAGTGCCATGCTCTATCCACCCCACCGTGCGGCGTCTCCCAAGGCTCCCGCGCTTCAGGCATAGCGAGGCCAGCGCCAAGGGGCTTGGTCTCCAGATCGCAATATTGCGTAATTCGCATTATGTGTCAATGTGAAAAACGTCTCTTCTTGAGGGCGGCCGCGAAGTAGAGCGCGAGCGCCGGCAGGAAGATCGCGGCGAACCAGAAGATCGGCACGGCGCCCCAGCGGTCGACCACCGGGGCGGCGATCGGCACGCCGACTGCCTGGCCGACGAACAGGCAGAGCGCGAACAGCGCCAGCGCCGAGCCGCGGACCTCGGGCGCCATCTGCGTGCCGTGGGTCTGCAGCGTGTTGTGCAGCATGTAGAAGGTGATGCCGCAGACCACGATGGCGGCGAAGGCCACGCTCACGTCGGGCGCGAGCGCCAGGATCGCGAAGGCGAGGCCGAGGCCGCAGCCGCCCCACAGTACCAGCCCGCGCTCGCCGAGCAGGCGCACGAGGTGCGGCGCCACGGTGACATAAAGAAAGCCGCCGCCGCCGAAGGCGGCCACGGCGAGACCGACCGCCGCGAAGCCCAGGCCGAAGCGCTGGTGCAGGTCGGCGCCGACGAACGTGAAGGCGCCCCAGAACACGCCGCCTTCCAGCGCCACGACGACGATGACGGTGAGCGCCCAGCGCCGCTTCAGCACGCCCAGCATCTGCGCCACCATCGAGCCCTCGGCCCGGGCGCCGGGCCGTGCCAGGTCAGGCCGCGCGCGCATCACGGCGAACAGCGCCGCGCCTGCCACGACGTAGATCGCGGCCAGCACCCAGAACACCATGCGCCATCCCAGCCAGTCGCCCAGCGCGCCGCCCATCGCCGCGCCGGTCATCAGCCCCAGCGTCTGGCCGGTCAGGAA
>CAWUOG010000252.1:0-4675 GCA_963923875.1 uncultured Alphaproteobacteria bacterium | reverse complement strand
CGTAAATGGCGGCGCTGCTGGAAGTGAAGGGCCTGAAGGCATTCTACGGCCAGACTCAGGTCCTGTTCGATCTCGGTTTCGACATCGCCGAGGGCGGCATCACCACCCTTCTGGGCGCCAACGGCGCGGGCAAGACGACGACGCTCCGCGCGATCTGCAACATGGTGCGCACCGAAGGCTCGATCCGCTTCGCTGGGCAGGACATCATTGGCAGGCCGACCGAGGAAATCGTCCGCCAGCGCATTGCGCACGTGCCCGAGGGCCGTGGCACCTTCACCACGCTCACCGTCGACGAAAATCTGCGGATCGCTGCCTATACGCGCAAGGACAAGCAGGGCGTCGAGCAGGAACGTGAGCGGGTGTTCTCGTATTTTCCGCGGCTCAGGGAGCGTATCCAGCAGCAGGCCGGCACATTGTCGGGCGGCGAGCAGCAGATGCTGGCGATCGCCCGCGCGCTGATGCTGAAGCCGCGCCTGATGCTCCTCGACGAGCCATCGTTCGGCCTGGCACCGCTGATCGTCGTGGAGATCTTCCGCATCCTGCGACGCATCAACGAGGAAGAGAAAGTGAGCATCCTGCTGGTCGAGCAGAACGCTGCGTTGGCGCTCGATCTGGCGGACTATGCCTATGTGCTGGAGACCGGCCGCGTGGTCATGGCCGACAAGTCCAACGTCGTGAAGAACGACGAGGGCATCCGCAAATCGTATCTCGGTTACTGAGGCGCGCCGAAATGGAACAATTCCTTCAGCAGATCGCTTCCGGCCTTGCAAATGGCGCGATCTATGCCTGCGTCGCGCTGGCGCTGGTGATGATCTACGTCTCGACCGACCACATCAATTTCGCCCAGGGCGAGATGGCGATGTTCTCGACCTACATCAGCTGGCAGCTGATGAGCTGGGGGCTGAATTTCTGGCTCGCCTTCGCCGTCGCCGTGGCCGCCTCGTTCGTTCTTGGCGTGCTGATCGAGCGGATCGTGCTGCGACCGTTGCACAACGCCCCGGTTCTTTCGGTCGTCGTGGTGTTCATCGGCCTTCTGGCGATCTGCAACTCGATGGCCGGCGCGATCTGGAGCTACCTGATCAAGGAATTTCCCTCGCCGTTTCCCAAGTCGAGTTTCGGCATCGCCGGCGTCATCGGGCCGCACCAGCTGGGCGTCGTGCTGGTCACCCTGATCGTGCTCGGCCTGCTTTTCGTGTTTTTCCGCTACACACCGCTCGGCCTGGCCATGCGCGCCGCTGCGCAGAATCCGTCGATGGCGCGCCTGGTCGGTGTCCGGGTCGACTGGATGCTGGCGCTGGGCTGGGGCCTGGCCGCGGCTGTCGGCGCGGTGGCCGGGATCATGGTGGCGCATATCGTCTATCTCGATCCCAACATGATGAGCGGCATCCTGCTCTACGCTTTCGCCAGCGCCCTGGTGGGCGGCATCGGAAATCCGGGCGGCGCCGTGGTCGGCGGCTTCATCGTCGGCGTTCTCGAGAACATGGTCGCCTACGCGGGCAACATGATCGAGAAGACGACCGGCGTTTATATCATCGGCAACGGCGAGAAGCTGACCGTTGCGCTGATCATCGTGATCTTCGTGCTCACGGTTAAGCCTGCCGGACTGTTCGGCCGAGTGGTCGTGAAGAGGGTCTGACATGCCGCAGTTTCCCAAGAAGTGGCTTGTCGTCATCGTCGCGGTCGCTCTGTTGTGGCCTCTGCTGCGGCCGGTGTTTCCCGACGTCGTCTCGGACTACCGCCTGTTCCTGGTCAGCACCATGATCATCGCGGCGATCGCGGTACTGGGGCTCAATCTTCTGACCGGCTTCAACGGCCAGATCTCGCTCGGCCACGGCGCATTTTATGCGGTCGGCGCCTATACGGCGGCGATCCTGATGGACAAGCTGAACATGCCTTACTACGCCACCCTGCCGTGCGCGGCGGTGGTGTGCTTTGCCGTCGGCTACCTGTTCGGCCTGCCCGCGCTGAAGCTCGAGGGGCATTATCTGGCGCTCGCGACCTTCGCGCTCGCCCTCGCGGTGCCGCAGATCCTGAAATACAAGTGGCTTGAGGATCTCACGGGCGGCGTGCAGGGCATCGTGCTGCTCAAGCCTGAGGTGCCGTTCGGTCTGCCGCTCACCGAGGACCAGTGGCTCTACTATTACTGCCTGTTCGTGATGATCTTGCTGTACTGGGCCGCCAACAACATGCTCAACAGCCGCAGCGGCCGCGCCATGATGGCTATTCGCGACTATGCGATCGCGGCTGACACGATGGGCATCAACACTTCGCTCTACAAGACAGTGACCTTCGGCATCAGCGCAGCCTACACCGGCATCGCCGGCGCCCTGTCGGCCTCGGCCATCGCCTTCGTGGCGCCGGACAGCTTCAACATCTTCCTGTCGATCAAGTTCCTGATCGGCCTGGTGGTGGGCGGCATCGGCTCGCTGGCGGGCTCGGTGGTGGGCGGCATCTTCTACGTTCTAGTCGACAATTCGGCGCAGGCGATCTCGACCTTCGTGAAGAACGACCTCGGCGTGCAGTTCGATCTGAGCGCCTACACGATTTTCGGCCTGCTGCTGATCGCGCTGATGTACATCATGCCCATGGGCATCGTCGGCGGCGTGTATTTGGCGCTGCGCCGGTTGCGCCGCTAGCGCGCCGAATTCTGCCATTCGACGAAGGGGCCGCCGATAGGGCGGCCCTTTTTCGTTGTCTCCGAGCAGGCTGTTCGCGCCGAGATTCGGATTCCTTTTCAATGTGTTGCGAGGAGGACTTCCACACTTACTCGACCGTCACGCCCTGCCACGATGCGCATTTTGCCTTTCCATTGACCGAAATTTTGGCGACGCTGTTTTGCATAACGATAATTAAACACAGGAGGCAACGATGAAGACCAAGAGGCGTACTTTCATTGGCGGCGTCTCCAGCGCCGCGATTGTTTCCGCGTCCAGCGTAGCGTTCGGCCAAAAGAAATATGACGACGGGGCGAGCGACACAGAGATCAGGATCGGTCATACGAATCCCTACAGCGGCCCGGCGTCCGCATACGGCGTCATTGGAAAGACCATCCAGGCCTACTGGAAGACGGTAAACGAGGCGGGCGGCATCAACGGCCGCAAAGTCAATTTCATCACCTACGACGACGGCTACAGCCCGCCGAAGACGGTGGAACTCGTGCGTCAGCTGGTCGAGCAGGACAGGGTGCTGTGCACCTTCAATACGCTCGGCACGCCAACCAATACGGCGATCCACAAATATATGAACCAGAAGAAGGTGCCGATGCTGTTCGTCGCCACGGGTGCTTCCAAGTGGGGCAAACCCAAGGAGTTCCCGTGGACGATGGGCTACCAGCCAGACTATCACACCGAGGGCGTGATTTATGCCAAGCACCTGCTGGCGAACGTCAAGGACGCCAAAATCGCCGTGCTCATGCAGAACGACGACTACGGCAAGGATTATTGGGAAGGCTTCCGGGAAGGTCTCGGCAAGGATGCCGACCGGGTGGTCAAGCACGTCTCTTATGAGGTGACCGATCCGACGGTCGACAGCCAGGTGATCCAGCTCAAGGACTCCGGTGGCAATGTCTTCTTCAACATCGCGACGCCGAAGTTCGCCGCCCAGGCCATGCGCAAGGCCGGCGACATCGGCTGGAAGCCGGTCATCTACCTGAACAACGTGTCGTCGAGCGTGGCCTCGACGATGAAGCCTGCCGGCTTCGACAACGTACAGGGTGTGATTACGGCCCAGTATCTGATGGACCCCACCGACAAGCAGTGGGACACCGATCCCAACATGAAGTCGTGGGTCGAGTGGATGAAAAAGTCGAACGCAGGGGCGAGCCTGCAGGATGCCTCGAACGTCTTTGCCTATACAGTCTCGTTCCTCATGCATGAGACGCTGAAGAAGTGTGGTGACAACCTCACTCGCGAGAACCTGATGAAGCAGGCGGCCAACCACCAGAAACTGAAGGTCCCGCTGCTGTTGCCGGGGATCACGGTCAATACCAGCCCCACCGACTACTACCCGATCCAAGCGGTACAGCTTTCGCGCTTCAAAGGCGAGACCTGGGAGTTGTTCGGGGACGTCATGCACGCCGAGAGCTCCTGATCCGCATATCGGAATGCAATTCGGACGACGGAAGGGCCGCCGGAGGGCGGCCCTTTCACTTTTATGCCTTCACGTCGCCTGCATTTCGGGGGAAAGTCCGGCGTCATAGAGGATTGGGAGGCACTTCAAGTGAAATCGAACAGGCGTAGGTTTATCGGCGGCGTGTCTGCTGCCGCGGTGCTCGGCAGCGTTCGCGTTGCTTCCGCTCAGAAGAAGTACTCCGACGGCGCGAGCGACACCGAGATCAAGCTCGGCCACACTGGCCCCTACAGCGGCCCGGCGTCATCCTACGGCCAGATCGGCAAGACGATCGATGCCTACTGGAAGAGCGTCAACGCCGCCGGCGGCATCAACGGCCGCAAGGTCAATTTCATCACCCTGGACGATGGCTACAGCCCGCCGAAGATCGTCGAGTTGGTGCGCCAGCTGGTCGAGCAGGACAAGGTGCTGTGTACCTTCAACACGCTTGGAACGCCGACCAACACTGCGATTCACAAGTACATGAACCAGAAGAAGGTGCCGATGCTCTACGTCGCCACCGGCGCGTCGAAGTGGGGCGATCCCAAGAACTTCCCGTGGACGATGG
>CAWUOG010000251.1:0-4698 GCA_963923875.1 uncultured Alphaproteobacteria bacterium | reverse complement strand
GACGAAACCAGACCGCGCAGCAGAGTCTGCTGCGCGACACTCATCTGCCAGTGCGGTGGCATCTCGAAGGCGCGCAACTCAAGCAGGCCGCGGCGGCCGGCCGCGCTGTCGGGCGTGAACAGCTTGTCGATGCAGAATTCCGTGCGGTGCGTGTTGCCGGTCGCGTCGACCAGCAGATTGCGGAAGATGCGGTCGACCAGCCAGGACGGCGTCTGCCGGCCAGGCTTGATCTGCCGGAAGGCGATCTCGAGCTCGTGCAGCGCATCGTTGCGCGCCTCGTCGATGCGCGGATGCTGGCTGGTCGGACCGATGAACAGTCCGGAGAACAGGTAGGACAGCGACGGATGATTGAGCCAGTAGCCGAGCAGGCTCTTGAGCAGGTCAGGACGCCGCAGAATCGGCGAATCGGCGGCCGATGGTCCACCGAGCACGACATGGTTGCCGCCGCCGGTGCCGGTGTGGCGGCCGTCGATCATGAATTTCTGCGCGCCGAGCCGCGTATTGCGCGCCTCCTCGTAGACGATACGGGTGCGCTCCACGACCTCGCCGAAGTCGTTCGAGGGGTGGACGTTGACTTCGATCACGCCGGGATCGGGCGTGACGCTGAAATGCAGCAGGCGGGAGTCGCTGCCCGGCGGCGCATAGCCCTCGATGAAGACCGGCTGGCCGAGTTCCTCGGCGGTATCCTCGATCGCCGTCACCAACTCGAGATAGTCCTCGGTGCGCTCGACCGGCGGCATGAAGACGTACAGATGACCGTCGCGCGGCTCGAACGCCATGGCGGTACGCACGATCCAGCCCGGTGACGAGCCGACCGCCGGCCGGTCGTTGTCCGGCGCCAGCGCGCGCTTCCAGGCCTCGCGGCGCGCGCGCTCGTCGCCATGGCCGCTCGCCTTCTCGTCAGTCGGCCGAACCTGCTCCTGTCGACGCAGCACCGGGGCGCGGCGGAAGGCATCGATCGGCGGCAGATCCGGATGCTGGATCATCGGATCGGGCTCGGCCAGGAAGCCGATGTCGGCAGGAGCTGCCCATGGCAGCGAATCGAGCGGCAGGCGGTAGCCGATCGGCGAATCGCCCGGGATCAGGTAGCACTTCTCGGAGCGCAGGAACCACGGACCGCTGCGCCAGCGCCCTCTTCCGTTAAGTTCGCGCATGATCGGTAACACAGTGCCGACGGCGCTTTCGAGGCCCTGCTCGAACACGCGCGCGATGCGCGCCCGCTCGAGCGGGTCCTTGGCCTTGTTGATGTCGACCTCGACATTGCTCGGCAAGCGTCGCTCGCGCCACAGGTAGTACCAAGTGTCCTCGAAGGCCTGGAACAAATAGGAGGGATCGAGTTGCAGGCGCTCGGCGAAAGCGACCGCGAAGCGCTGCGCGCCTTCGGGCGTCGCGCCGACCGGCTTGTCTTCCAGCGCCGTGAGCTGCGGATCGCGCCAGATGGGCTGGCCGTCCTTGCGCCAGTAACAGCCCAGCGCCCAGCGTGGCAGCTGCTCGCCGGGATACCATTTGCCCTGGCCGAAATGCAGCAAAGGACCCTGCGCAAAGCGATCGGCAAGACGACGGAACAGGATGCCGGCGCGACGGCGCTTCTCGGGCCCTAGAGCGAGCGTGTTCCATTCCGCGCCATCCATGTCGTCGATCGACACGAAGGTCGGTTCGCCGCCCATGGTGAGCCTGAGGTCGTGCCTGACGATGTCGCGCTCGACGGCGTTGCCGACGTCCAGCAACTTGCGCCATTGATCGTCGGTGTACGGCTTGGTGGTGCGCGGCGTCTCACGAATCCGGGTGACCCGCATGTCATAGGAGAACTTGACCTCGCTCTCGTCGACGCCGCCTTCGATCGGCGCGGCGCTCGACGGCTCCGGCGTGCAGGCGAGCGGAATGTGGCCTTCGCCGGTCAGCAACCCCGACGTCGGATCGAGGCCGATCCAGCCCGCCCCCGGCAGGTAGACCTCGCACCAGGCATGGAGGTCGGTGAAGTCGCGGCTCGGGCCTTCAGGTCCCTCGAGCGGCCTTTCGTCGGCAACGAGCTGGATCAGGTAGCCCGAGGCGAAGCGCGCGGCGAAGCCGAGATGACGCAGGATCATCACCAGCAGCCAGCCGGTGTCGCGGCACGAGCCCTTGGCGAGCTTGAGCGTCTGCTCGCAGCTCTGCACGCCCGGCTCCATGCGGACGATGTAGCCGATCTCCTTCTGCAGCCGCGCGTTCAGTCCGACGATGAAGTCGACCGTGCGCTGCCGCGACCGATCGACCTTGGCGAGCCATGCCTCGAGAAGAGGCCCCAGCGGTTCGAGCTTGCGGAACGGCGCAATCTCCTCGGCCAGCGAGGTGTCGTACTGGAATGGCCAGTTCTCGGCCGACGGCTCGAGGAAGAAGTCGAATGGATTGACCACCGCCATATCGGCGACGAGATCGACCGTGACCTCGAACTTGCGCGTCTTCTCCGGGAACACCAGCCGCGCCAGGTGATTGCCCTGCGGATCCTGCTGCCAGTTGATGAAGTGGTCCTTGGGCTCGATCTTGAGCGCATAGGACAGAACCGGCGTTCGCGAATGCGGAGCTGGACGCAGACGCACGATCTGCGGCCCGAGCGCGACCAGCCGGTCGTACTCGTAGGTCGTTCGATGATGCAGGGCGACGTGAATGCTCATGGCCGGGGATGCTTGCTCAGGTCTCGCCGTTCCGCTCTTCAATACACTTAGCAAGTGACATGCCAGCGGCAAACGTCTTGAGTCGTCCCATGACCAACCTTTTTGATCTCACGGGCAAGGTGGCGCTGGTGACCGGTGGCAGCCGCGGTCTGGGCTACCAGATGGTGAAGGCATTCGCCGAGCACGGCGCCGATATCTTCATTACCAGCCGAAAGCTGGAGGCCTGCAAGAAGGTCGCAGCTGAAGTCCGGGCGATGGGCCGCAAGGCCGCGACCTACGCCTGCAATGTCGCCAACTGGAACGAACTCGAGGGCCTCACCGAGGCTGCCTACGCCGCGTTCGGCAAAGTCGACATCCTGGTGAACAATGCCGGATCTTCGCCACTCGCCCCCTCTTCGCTTGAAACGCCAGAACAGCTGTTCGACCGCATCGTTTCTCTGAACTTCAAAGGTCCGTTCCGGCTGATGTCACTGGTCGGCAGCCGCATGGCGGCCGGCGATGGCGGTTCGATCATCAACATTTCCAGTGCCGGCGCCCTCCGGCCTCGACCTCAGATCGCGCCTTATGCCGGCGCCAAGGCGGCGCTCAATGCCCTGACCGAGGCTTTCGCCTTCGAGTACGGTCCCAAGGTTCGCGTCAACACCATCTCACCTGGCCGCTTCCTCACCGACGTGAGCAAGGCCTGGCCGGAAGAGCACAAGAAAAACCCGACGGCGGCGCTCAAGCGCAGCGGCCAACCCGAGGAGATCGTCACGGCGGCGCTGTATCTCGCCTCGCCGCAATCCAGTTTCACGACCGGTTCGCTGGTCCGCGTCGACGGAGGTATCGCATGAAGACCAAGGCCGCAGTCCTCACCCAGTGCGGCTTGCCGCGGCCGTTCGCGACCAGCAAGCCGATCCACATCCTCGAACTCGATCTCGACCCGCCGGGCGAAGGCGAGGTGCTGGTCAAGGTCGGCGGTGCGGGCCTCTGCCACTCCGACCTGTCCCTCGTGAACGGCGACAGGCCACGGCCGACACCGGTCGTGCTGGGCCACGAGGGCTCGGGCGAGATCGTCGAGGTCGGCAAGGGCGTGCACGACGTCAAGGCCGGCGACCATGTCTGCTTCACTTTCAACGTCTCGTGCGGCCGATGCCGGCGCTGCCTGGAAGGCCGTCCCTATATCTGCGAGCGCTCAGTGACGCCGCGCGCCGCGGGCCAGTTGCTGAGCGGGCACCATCGCCTGCACCTCGACGGCAAGCCGGTAAATCACCAGTCCGGCGTCTCTTGCTACGCCGAGTACGCCGTGGTCGATCGCGGCTCGATCGTCGTGATCGACAAGAGCCTGCCGCTCGATCTCGCCGCGCTGTTCGGCTGCGCCGTCGTAACCGGGGTCGGCGCAGTGGTAAACACCGGCCGGATCGAGGCCGGCAGCACCGTCGCGGTGGTCGGCCTGGGCGGCGTCGGCCTCTCGGGATTGCTGGGCGCGGTGCTGGCCGGCGCCAGCCAGATCGTCGCCATCGACTTGAGCGACGAGAAGCTCGGGCTCGCACGGCAACTTGGCGCGACGCACACCGTGAACGCCCGGGATGCCGATCACGTCAAACAGGTACGCGATCTCACCAATGGCGGTGTCGACTATGCCTTCGATCTTGCAGGTACCATCAAGTCGATGGAGACGGCCTATCTCGTGACTCGCTGGGGCGGCACGACGGTATCTGCAGGCCTGTCACCGATAGGCGCCAATTTCTCCTTTGCCCAGAGCGGCCTGGTCAGCGAAGAGAAGACGATCAAGGGCAGTTACATGGGAAGCTGCGTGCCGGTGCGCGACATCCCGCGCTTCATCGCGCTCTACCAGCAGGGCAAGCTGCCGGTCGACCGAATGGTCAGCCAGCGCATCGGCTTTGGCGAGATCAATGCCGGCTTCGATCGGCTGCAGGACGTCGCCACCGTGCGGCAGATCCTGGTACCGCATGGCTGAGACGTCGTCGCGCCCGTCGCCCGCGATCGCCATCGCGATCGAAAGCCCGTTGCAGGACGAAGTACGAACGCTGGTCGCGGAGCTGAA
>CAWUOG010000250.1:0-4706 GCA_963923875.1 uncultured Alphaproteobacteria bacterium | reverse complement strand
GACGGCCGCGCGATTCCCTACGAGATCCGCAAGGGCGTGTGGGTCGTGTTCGAGGCCTCGACCGAGTACCAGAAGAACTGCTTCGAGGAGTACATGCTGCAGACCGACCCGAGCGGTCGGTACTCGGTGATGTACAAGCGCTGGCACCTGATCGGTCTCGAGGTCGGCATGTCGGTGACCTCGGTCGGCCTGCGCAAGGAGCCGACCGGCTGCCCGATCGGCTTCCATGCCGACGTGATCGCCACCGCCAAGCGCGACCTCAAGCCCGGCGAGATGCTGGACGGCGAGGGCGGCTACACGGTCTACGGCAAGCTCTTCCCGTCGGAGAAATCGACGGGCCTCGGCAGCCTGCCGCTCGGCCTGGCGCACAACGTGAAGCTCCTGAAGCCGATCAAGGCCGGCCAGTCGCTGACTTACGCCGACGTCCAGATGGACGAGAGCCTGACCGCGGTGAAGCTGCGCCGCGAGATGGAGCGCCTGTTCGCGCCGGCGGCGGCGAAGATCGCAGCGCAGTAAGGGCGCATCCACGAGCGCCCGGCGGGCCGGCAGGCGCTGCAAGCAGCGCCTACCACCGCAGAAAAATGGGGTGAGGACACCTAGGCGGTCGTCACTCCAGCGAGAGCGATGCAGGCCTCAGTCGCGGGTGCGCCGGCGATCGGCACGACTTTCTTGAAGCTCGTCTGGACCAGGTCGATTTGCCGCCGTGTCATCGCGTTTCCCGGGGTTGATCCGGGAAACTTGCCGCAAACGCCGTACCGCAGCAGTTACAGTGCCGCCGGTTCCTTGTCCTTGGCGGCGTGCTTGCCGTCGGCCTCGTCACGCTCGGCTTCCTTCCGGGCCTTCAGAAGCTTGCGCAGGATCATGTTCCGCTTGAGCGCGGAGATGTGGTCGATGAACAGGATGCCGTCGAGATGGTCGATCTCGTGCTGCACGCAGGTCGCGAGCAGGCCCTCGCAGGCCAACTCCTGCTTCTTGCCGTCGCGGTCGAGGTAACGGACCGTCACCGTGGCCGGTCGCGCCACGTCCGAATAGTGCTCAGGCACCGACAGGCAGCCTTCCTCATAGGTCACGTCGTCGTCCGAAGCCTCGATGATCTCGGGATTGGCCATGAACAAAGGGCCGGTCTTGACCTCCTCGCGGTCGATGTCGAGCACGATGACGCGCTTCAGCACGCCGACCTGCGGGGCGGCCAGCCCGATGCCCGGCGCGGCGTACATCGTCTCCAGCATGTCGTCCATCAGCTGACGCGTTTCGGCGTCGACCGTGTCGACCGGCTTGGACTTCTTCTTGAGGCGCGGATCGGGCGCGATAAGGATGGTCTTGAGGGCCATAATTACTAAATATGCAGCGAAATCAGGCCTTTCAAGGCCGGTTCAGGCCGCGCTTCACCATCGTACCGAGGCCCGATTCGGTGAACACTTCCAGGAGCAGGCAGTGCGGCACCCGGCCGTCCATGATGACGGCGGCCTCGACGCCGCGATTCACCGCGTCGATGCAGTTCTCGACCTTGGGGATCATGCCCCCCGAGATCGTGCCGTCGGCGATCAGTTCGCGCGCCTTCTCGACCGTCATCTCCGGGATCAGGGTGCCGTTCTTGTCGAGCACGCCCGGCACGTCGGTCAGGAACAGCAGGCGCTTGGCCTTCATGGCGCCGGCAATGGCGCCGGCCGAGGTGTCGGCGTTGATGTTGTAGGTCAGCTCGTCGCTGACGCCGAAGCCGATCGGCGCCACCACCGGAATGACGTCGGCACGACGCAGCTGCTCCAGCACCATGACGTTGATCTTGGCCGGCTCGCCGACCTGCTGCAGGTCGACCTTGAGCAGCTCGCCCGTCTTGGGGTCGCGCATTTCGGTGACCTTGTTGGCGAGGATCAGGTTGCCGTCCTTGCCGCAGATGCCGACGGCGATGCCGCCGCATTCATTGATGTCGGCCACGATCGCCTTGTTGATCGATCCGGCCAGGACCATCTCGACGATTTCCATGGTCGCGGCGTCGGTCACGCGCAGGCCATTGACGAACTGGCTCTTGATGCCGACACGGTCGAGCATCTTGTTGATCTGCGGGCCGCCGCCATGGACCACGATCGGATTCATGCCGACCTGCTTCATCAGAACGATGTCACGCGCGAACAGGTCGCCCAGCTTCGGATCGGTCATGGCATGGCCGCCGTACTTCACGACGAACGTGGCGTCGTTGTGCCGTCGCATATAGGGCAATGCCTTGGAGATGGTCTCCGCCATCCGAATGAGCCGCTTCTGCTCCTTGTCCGGCTGGATCGCGTCAGGCATGTCCTGGGAACCCTTCAGGTTGGCAAAAGCCCTCTGCCACGGCCAAAAAGCGAGGGCCGGGAGAGGGCTAAGACAGCATTTTATATCAGGCGGGCAGCGGATAGAAGATGCGTGGCCGGCACGTCAAGAGATTGTTCCGCATGAACCCTCAATTCGACCGTGACACCCTGGCCCAGCGCGGCTTCACCGTCGCCCGGAGCCTGATCGAGCCCGCCGCGTGCAGGAAGTTGGCCGCGCTGTGGCCACGGCAGGACCTGTTTCGCAAGCACATCGTCATGCAGCGTCACGGCTATGGCCAGGGCGAATACCAGTACTTTACGTATCCGCTGCCCGAGCCGGTCGAGCGCCTGCGCGAGGCGCTTTATCCGGGGCTCGCCGAGATCGCCAACCGCTGGAGCGAGGTGTTGGGCGGCGCGCGGCGCTACCCGCCGACCCTGAAGGAGTGGCTGAAACAGTGCCATGCCGGTGGCCAGAAGCGGCCGACGCCCTTGCTGCTGCGCTACCGCGAGGGCGACTACAACTGTCTGCATCGCGATCTCTACGGCGACCTGGTTTTTCCGCTTCAGGTGGCGGTTCTCTTAAGTGCGCCGGGAAGAGACTTCACGGGCGGCGAGTTCATGCTGGTCGAACAGCGCCCGCGCATGCAGTCGCGCGGCGAGGTCGTGCCACTGGAGCAGGGCGATGCGGTGATCTTTGCGGTCAACGAGCGGCCCAACAAGGGCACCCGCGGCTGGCATCGGACGGCGATGCGTCATGGGGTCTCCAGCCTGCGCTCGGGCGAGCGCTTTACGCTCGGGATCATCTTTCACGATGCAGCCTAGATGCCGCGCATCACGCGACTTCTAAGCGGCGGCGTGTAGCGCTGCAGGCCCCGCAGGGCCGAAGCGCGGGCGCCGCAGGGTGCAGAACAGACAAGAACTCTAATTCTGCGTCAGCGTGATCTTCGAACTGATCGTGTCGTACATGTTCGACACGCCGGGATACTTCGGCGCGTTCTTGTCGATCTCGATCCGCAGCATCTGCGCGCCGTTGCCCAGCACGCCCAGAACCTGCACCACGGTGCCGTTGACTCCGAGGCTGCCGATGTTCACCCGATCGCCGGCCTTGAATTCGAACCTCGCCGGGGCCGCGGGCGCCGGCGCGGGAGCGGGCGCCGCGTTCGCTCCGGGGGCCGCGCTCTTGGGGATCGAGGCCAGCTTCGCGGTGCGCGAGTTGTACCAGACTTCCTTGTCGGCAATGGTCGGGCCGGTCGGCTTGTCGAGCGACACCTTCACCATCACGCCGCCTTCGGGCACCGCCTGGCCGATCTGCAGCACCGTGCCGGTGTCGCCGGTGGTGCCGACCATCACCCGCTCGCCGACAGAAAACGTCTGGGCCTGAACCGCGCCGGGCGAGGCCAGGATTGCGATCGCGAACACCGCCGACAGGCAGGCGCCCAAGCGTCGAAGGAATCGTTGCATGGTCGGTCTCTCCTGCCGCGAAGAATGATCAGGCCCGGCGCGCGATGCAAGATGCACGCTCGGGAGGGCGGCCTCAGGGCTGCGCTACGGCTGCAATCTCCGCCCGCAATTCCGCGATGCCGAAGCCGGTCTGGCTGCTGGTCGCCAGCACCTGGGGATGGGCCGCCCCGTGCTTGCGGGCCACGGCTTCGGCGGCGGCGATGGCCGGCCCGATCTGGCCGGGTTTGAGCTGGTCGGCTTTGGTCAGCACGAGCTGGTACGACACCGCGGCTGCATCGAGGTTTTTCATCGTCTCGCGGTCGGTGTCCTTCACACCGTGACGCGCGTCGATCAGCAGACAGACACGCTTCAGCGTTGGGCGGCCGCGCAGATAGGCCGAGGCAAGGTCCTGCCAGGTCTCCTTCATCGAGCGCGAGACCTGCGCGAAGCCGTATCCGGGCAGATCGACCAGCATCAGCCGGCCGCCGAGATCGAAGAAGTTGATCTGACGGGTGTGGCCGGGGCTGGACGAGGTACGGGCGAGCGAACGCCGGCCGGTCAGCGCGTTCACCAGGCTCGACTTGCCGACATTGGAGCGGCCGGCGAAGGCCACCTCGGGCGTCGAGATCGCGATCATCGAGTCGAGCGACGCCGCCCCCGCCACGAACTCGCAGGGGCCGGCGAAGAGCTTGCGCGCGGCCTCGAGTTCGCCGGGCGTACGGCCCTCTTTCTCCGACGTCGGCATCAGCCCTTCTTGGACGAGCCCTTCCCGCCCTTCTTGGACTCGGCGCCGCCGCCGGTCGTCACCGCGACCGCCGCAGGCTGCGCCTTGCTGCCGATCGGCGCGCCATGCTTGCGCATGATGTAGTACTGCTGGGCGATCGACAGCACGTTGCTCCAGGCCCAGTAGATCACCAGGCCGGCCGAGAACGGCGCCATCATGAAGGTGAACATGATGGGCAGGAACTGGAACACGCG
>CAWUOG010000249.1:0-4717 GCA_963923875.1 uncultured Alphaproteobacteria bacterium | reverse complement strand
GCTTTGACCGGATCCTTGACGTTCGGGATGGTCGCGAACTCGACGTTGTAGAGTTCACCGCCGACCTTCTCGACCTTGCGGATGTAGATGTTCTGGACGATGTCGCGCGTGTCGGGATCGATCGAGATCGGTCCGCGCGGGCTCTCCCAGGCCAGGCCCTTCATGGCCGCCAGCAGCTTCTCGCCGTTGGCGTCGCCGCCGGTCTTCTTCAGCGCGCCGTAGATCAGCGCCATGCCGTCGTAGCCGCCGACCGACATGAAGTTCGGGCGCATGCCCGGGTTGGCCTTCTTGAAGGCCTCGACATACTGCTTGTTCAGCGCGCTGTCATGGTTGGCCGAATAGTTGTGCGCGTTGATCACGCCCACCACCACGTCGCCCATGCCGTTCAGCTGGTCGTCGTCGGTGACGTCGCCGGTCGCGATCAGCTTCATGCCCGACTTGTCGAGGCCGCGCTCGACGAACTGCTTCACGAACTGCGCGCCCGCGCCCGACGGCACGAACACGAACAGCGCGTCGGCCTTGGCATCGGCCGCCTTCTGCAGCACCGGCGCGAAGTCCGGGCTGCGCAGCGGCACGCGCAGGTTCTCGATGATGGTTCCACCCGCCGCCTTGAACGTGTCGCTGAACGACTTCTCGGCGTCGATGCCGGGGCCGTAGTCGCTCACCATGGTGACGACCTTCTTGATGCCGTTCTTGGCCGACCATTCGGCCATCGGCACCGACGACTGCGCCAGCGTGAACGAGGTGCGGACCACGAACGGCGAGGCCTCGGTGATCGAGGACGTGCCGGCCGCCATCACCACTTCGGGGATCTTGGCCTGCGTGGCGATCGGCGCGGTCGCCATGGCCGACGGCGTGATGCCGAAGCCCGCCAGCACCGCGACCTTGTCGTTCACGACGAGTTCCTGGGCGAGACGCTTGGTGACGTCGGGCACCGAGGTGTCGTCCTTCAGGATGACCTCGATCTTCTTGCCGGCCACCGTGGTGCCGTGCTGCGCCATGTAGAGCTTCACGGCGGCGTCGATCTGCTTGCCGGTCGAGGCCTGCTGGCCGCTCATCGGCAGGATCAGGCCGATCTTGACCGTGTCCTGGGCCGACGCGGCGGAGGTCAGGATCGTGACGATGGCCGTCGCGAGAAAGGCGCGTCTGAACATTGTTTGTCCTCCCAACGATTCTTCTGGCGATCTACTAGCACAAATAGTCCGCGGATGCTTTATGCTCCAGCCCGGAAAGTAACGGGAGCGCCCCATGAAGAGCTACAAGGTCGTCGAGTTCGGCAAGCCGATGCAGAAGGTCGAGGAACCGACCCCCACGCCGAAGGGCACCGAGGTCGTGGTGCGCATCACCGCCGCCGGCGTCTGCCACTCCGACGTCCATCTCTGGGAAGGCTATTTCGACATGGGCGGCGGCAACAAGTACTCGACCGCCAAGACCATGAATCCGCCGCGCATCATGGGCCACGAGATCGTGGGCGTGGTCGAGGCACTGGGCCCGGACGCCAAGGGAGCGAAGGTCGGCGACAAGGCGGTGGTCTATCCGTGGATCGGCTGCGGCAAGTGCTGGTACTGCGACCACGGCACCGAGAACCTGTGCCCGACCCCGCGCGCACTCGGCGTGAACAACGACGGCGGCTATGCCGATCACGTCCTGGTGCCGCACGCCAAGTATCTCTACCCCTACGGCAACCTGCCGGAGGAGCTTGCCTGCCTCTACGCCTGCTCGGGCATCACCGCGTTCGGCGCGGTCAAGAAGGCGGTCGGCCATGACGGCGGCAAGCCGATCCTGGTGATCGGCGCCGGCGGCGTCGGCCTGATGGGCGTGCGCTTCGCCAAGGCGGTGCTGGGCCGCGAGCCGATCGTGGCCGACATCGACGAGAACAAGCGCAAGCTGGCGCTGGCCAACGGCGCCTGCGCCGCGGTCGATCCGCGCGAGAAGGAAGCGCGCAAGCAGGTCATGGACCTGACCGGCGGCAGCGGCGTCGCCGCGGCGATCGACTTCGTGGGCAACGAGGCGTCGGCCCAGTTCGGCTGGCGCGCGCTGGGACGCGGCGGCCGGCTGGTGGTCGTCGGCCTGTTCGGCGGCAGCTTCTCGACGCCGCTGCCGATGTTCCCCTTCACCGGCAACGCCATCATGGGCTCGGTCACCGGCACGCCGGCCGAGATGAAGGAGATGATGGACATCGTCACCGCCGGCAAGGCCGAGCCGGTGCCGGTCATCAAGCGCAAGCTCGACGAGGCCAATGCGACGCTGACCGAGCTCAGCAAGGGCCTGATCATGGGTCGCGCCGTTCTGATTCCGTGATCGGCGGGCCGTGAGTCAGGCGACCCGCGCCCTCAAGCACGCCTTCGAAACCGGAGCGCTCGCCGAAAGGCGGGCGTTCTTCCTGCGTGCCGAGGAACCGCCCTTTGCCGGCATCCAGTGCGAACAGTCGCTGCGGCCAGAGTTCCTGAAGCTCAAGGGCGCCACGGCGCGGCTGACGGAAGGAAGTTGGCCGCTCGGCCTGGTGCTGATGACCAAGCACAAGGAAGAGAACTTCGCCAACATCGCCCGCGCCTGGGCGCTGCTCGAACCGGGCGGCACGCTCGCCTGCGCCGGCGCCAACGACGACGGTGCGGCGAGCCTGGAGAAGCATGTCGCCAAGGCGTTCGGCGGCGTCGAGCAACTGTCGAAGTTCCACAGCCGCGTCTTCTGGTTCGCGAAGGCGGACAAGGAGCCGCCGGCCTACTGGCGCGGGCTCGGAGGCCTGCAGCCGGTCGGCGACGACACGTGGCTCAGCCGGCCCGGCATCTTCTCCTGGGACCGGATCGACGACGGGTCCGCCCTGCTCGCCCGCCATCTTCCCGGCGACATCGCCGGCACGGTCGCCGACTTCGGCTGCGGCTGGGGCTATCTCGCCCGCGACCTGCTGCCCCGTGCCCCGGAAATTGCGCAAATTCACCTGATCGACGCCGAGCACCTGGCGATCGAGGCGGCCCGGGCGAACGTTCCCGACAGGCGCGCCGCCTTCCACTGGCTCGACCTCACCCAGGAGGCGGCGCCCGCGACGTTCGACGCCATCGTCTGCAATCCGCCCTTCCATACCGGCCGTGCCAGCACGCCGGCGCTCGGCCAGAAGATCATCGAGGCGGCATCGCGCGCGCTGAAGCCCGGCGGACACTTCTATATGGTCGCCAACCGCGGCCTGCCCTACGAGCCGGTGCTCAAGGCGCATTTCACGTCCTTCGCGACCCTGGCCGACAACAACAAGTTCCGCGTCAGCCGCGCGATCCGCTAAGGTCGCGCCGCCATGGTCGCGATCCAGCGCAAACTGGCGGCGATCTTCGCCGCCGACGTCCACGAATTCTCCCGGTTGATGGGCGAGGACGAGGCCGGCACCTTGCGCGACCTGCGCGCCTGCCGCGGGATCATCGACGGCCTGATCGCCGCGCATCACGGCCGCATCTTCGGCAGCGCGGGCGACTCGGTACTGGCCGAATTCGCGAGCGCCGTCTCCGCCGTCGAGTGCGCCGTTGCCTGCCAGACCGCCCTCGCCGCGCGCAACGTCGGCGCCGCCCCGCAGGCGCGGCCGATGAATTTCCGGATCGGCATCAACATCGGCGACGTCATCGTCGAGGGCGACAACCTCTATGGCGACGGCGTCAATGTCGCCGCCCGCCTGGAGGCGCTGGCGCGGCCCGGCGCGATCTGCGTCTCGGCCAAGGTCCACGACGAGGTGCGGCGCAAGCTCGCCGATCTGCGCTTCGTCGACGGCGGGGCGCAGAAGCTCAAGAACATCGCCGACCCGGTGCGGGTCCATCACCTCGCCCCCGCCGGCGAGATCGCGATCCCGGCCCGCCCGGGCGCAGGTGCGGTCGCACGCAAGCCGCTGGTCGCCGTGCAGAAACTCCGCGTCATCGCCGGCGGCGAGGAAGTCCAGGCGCTGGCCGACGGGCTGAGCGAGGCCGTGCGCGGCGCCGTCGCGCGCAGTTCGGCGCTGGCGGTCACTGCGGGCGACGCTACGGACGCCGATTTCGTCCTCAAGGGTTCGGTGCAGGGGGCCGGCAAGCGGGTCCGTCTTTCCTACGCGCTGGAGGATTCCTCGGCGCAGCAGATCTGGACCGAGCGCTACGACCGCGAGCTGGCCGACGTATTCGATCTCGAGGACGAGATCGTGCTGCGCGTCACCGCGGCGATCCGCTTCAGCGTAAAGACCCGGCTGTTCGAACAGCTGCGCGACTCCGACGACGCGACGCTCGCGGTGCCGCAGCTGCTCGACAAGGGCGCCGGCCTGTTCTCCCGCTCGCGCGACCGCGACGGTGCCGCGGTGGCGACCCTTCGGCTTGCCGTCGAGCGCGCGCCGCAGAACGCCATGGCCCGGGCGATGCTGGCCTTCGCCCTGTTCCGCATGACCGACTACGCGGCCACGACGGCGACGGCGGCGCAGCGCGCCGAGATCGAGAAGGCGATCGACCGCGCGATCGCCCTCGATCCGCGCAACTACTTCATCCGCACGGTGAAGGCCATCACCCTGTACGAGTTGGCCGGCGACATCGCCGCCGCCCGCGAGCAGGCGCAGGAAGCCCTGAAGGGCAACGCCAACTTCGTGCCGGCCAAGGCGCTGGTCGCGATCGCCGACATCCAGAGCGGCGACGTCGAGGACGGCGTGCGGCGCCTGCAGGAGGCGATCACCGCCAGCCCCGAGGATGCCAGCGACCTGCGCCATCGCCGCGAACTGGCG
>CAWUOG010000248.1:0-4718 GCA_963923875.1 uncultured Alphaproteobacteria bacterium | reverse complement strand
CGGCATCGACCAGATGACGCATGCGCCCGTCGAGCGGGAACGACAGAAAGCGCTCACCGCGCAGATCGGCTGGCCGGATCACCTTGCGCCGCGCCAGGCGATGCTCGCGCGGCAGCACGCACACGGCCGCCGCGCGGCTCAGTTCCTCGGTCACCATCGAGGGATGCTCGAACGGCATCATCGAAAAGCCGAGATCGAGCTGCTGGTCGACCATCTTCTGGTTGATGATGGTCGAGCTGCGGACATGGAAGATGACGTGCGCCTGCGCGTGCTTCTTCAGGAATCCTGCCAGCACGTCGGGCAGCACGGTGCGACCGAGCGCCGGCGTCGAGTAGATGTGCAGATCGCCGATCTGCCGCTCGCGAATCTCGCGCGCGACGTCGCTCAACCGATCCAGCCCGTGATAGAGCCGGGCCACTTCGGCGGCGAGCAGGCGCGCCTCACTGGTCGGTGCCAGCCGGCGCTTCACGCGCGTGAACAGCGGATAGCCGATCTCGGCTTCCAGTCCGGCGAGGATCTTGCTGACCGCGGGCTGCGACACACCCAGTCGCTCGGCCGCCGCCGTCACCGTGCCGCGCTCCATCGTGGCGCGAAAGACTTCCAGCTGACGCTGGGTAATCATCATAACCCCCTGGAATTGATGTCCTCAAAGAATGGCGGCGTGCGGTGAGCGCGTCCATCCTCGCGACCGGTTTCAAGGAAGAGCCCTATTGGTGGGAGGCGTTTCGGCCGCAAGCCATCGAGGCTTCGACGCTGCCCACACGAACCGACGTCGTTGTGGTCGGCGGCGGCTATGCCGGCCTTTCGGCCGCCCGCGCGCTGGCCGATGGCGGCGTACAGAGCGTCGTTCTGGAAGCCGGGGCCTTCGGCTCGGGCGCCAGCACGCGCAGCGGCGGAGCGATCAGCGCGGGCATCAGTGTCGGCAAGAGCTTCACCGGCAAGGCACTCGCCTATCCACCCGATCTTCTGAAGGACGTCGTCGGCTCGGCGATCGCCGCCTACAAGGCTCTGTTCGCGCTCGTCGCCGACGAGAAGATCGACTGCCACCTGGAACAGCGCGGCCGCTTCCTGGGAGCCTGCGCAGCCTCGCACTACGAGGGACTGCGCCAGCGCTACGACCGGCTGGTCGCCGGAGGTGCCAGCGATTGCCGTCTCGTGACGCGCGCCGAGCAGCGCGAAGAAATCGGCAGCGATTTCTATCACGGCGGTCTCGCCTTCGAGAATGCCGGCAAGCTGCACCCTGCCCTGTTCTATGGCGGCCTGCTTGCCGCCGTGCGTCGGCGAAATTCGATCACGCTGGCCGGCGGCTGCCCGGCCACCGGCCTCTCGCGCGACGGCGACGGGTGGAAGGTCGCGACGAGCCAGGGCGAGATTCGTGCCCGCCACGTCGTCGTCGCCACCAACGGCTATACGGGCGGCCTCGTGCCTGGCCTGCAGCGAAGAGTCGTGCCGATCGCCAGCCACATCATCGCCACCGAGGAACTGCAGGCGGGCGTCGCACAGGCACTCTGCCCGAAGGGCCGCACCTTTTCCGAGACGCGCCGGGTGCTGCACTATTACCGCCTGTCGCCCGACGGAAAGCGCGTGATCTTCGGCGGCCGTGCCCGCTTCACCGAGATCGCGGGCGAGTTGCGCGCCCGCCTGCTGCACAAGGCGCTGGTCGAGCGCCTGCCCGAGCTGGCCGACGTGAAGGTGACCCACACCTGGCAGGGCAACGTCGCTTTCACCTACGACGCCCTGCCCCATGCCGGCGAACTCGACGGCGTGCACTTCGTGCTGGGCTGCAACGGCTCGGGCGTGTCGATGATGCCCTATCTCGGCGACGCCATCGGCCGCTCGATCGCCGGCCGCCTGCACGGCAAGCTGCCGTTCGGCGATGCCCGCTTGCCGGCGATTCCGCTCTACTCCGGCAATCCGTGGTTCCTGCCCGCAATCGGCGGCGCCTTCCGCGCCCTCGACTGGTACGACGAAAGAGTTCGATGACCGCTCGATATTTCTCGCCGACCTACGCCCGTGCGCGCGAACGCTTTCTCGATGCCGCCCGCAAGCGCGGTGCCGCGGTCGACACTCATGTCCATCCCCTGAAGGGCGCAGAAGGCGAAGAACTTGCCATCGACACTGCCCTGATCGGCGATCCCGCGGCGAAAGCGCTGTTCCTCGCGAGCTCCGGCACGCACGGGCCGGAAGGCTTCGCGGGATCAGCCTGCCAGCTCGCCCTGTTGAACGACGAGTTACCGGACCGCGCAACCGAGCGCGGCGTGGCGATTCTCCTGGTCCATGCGGTCAACCCGTTCGGCTTCTCGCATCTCAAGCGGACCAACGAAGACAACATCGACCTCAACCGCAACTTCAACGATTTTTCCAGGCCCTATCCGGCGAACCCGACCTACGAATGCGTGCACAAGGCGCTGGTGCCCGAGAACTGGCCACCGACCGAGTCCGACGAGGCCACGCTCGCCGAGGCGATGACCGCGGTCGCGGGCCAGATCAACCCCGGTGTGTCGAGCGGCCAGGCGGTGCATCGCGACGGCCTGTTCTATGCCGGCACCGCACCGTCGTTCAGCAACAAGACCATCCGCGCCATCCTGCAGAAGCACGGCCGCGCCTGCCGGCAACTGGCCTGGATCGACATCCACACCGGACTCGGTCCCTACGGTCATGGCGAAAAGATCTTCGGCTCGCATACGGCGCCGACATTGAACCGGGCGCTGTCATGGTGGGGCCGCGATCTGATCGCGAGCACGCAGAAAGAATCGGTTTCACCGCGGACGGTCGGCCACATCACCTACACCGCCTTCGAAGAGTGTCCGCAGGCCGCGCTGACCCCCATGACGCTCGAGTACGGCACCTTGCCCAATGTCGAGGTCCGCCGGGCGCTGCGCGGCGAGGCCTGGCTGGCCGGCCATCCCGGCGCACCGCCCGCACTCGTGCAGCAGATTCGCCGCGCCGTGCGCGACGCGTTCTTCGTCGATGCCGACGACTGGAAAGGCATGATCCTGGGCCAGTTCCGCGCTTTGGCGATCCAGACCATCAACGGCCTCGCCACCGAAATCGCCCCCTGAAGGGAGACCAGAATGAAGCTCCGCCCTCTGTTCGGACTCCTCGCCACGCTGCTGGTCGCAGCGCCCGCCATGGCGCAGTCGACGCTCAAGATCGTCATGCACTCCGATCTCAAGGTGATCGATCCGATCTGGGCGTCGGCGCAGATCAGTCGCACCCACGGTTATATGGTCTACGACACGCTGTTCGGCCTCGACGCCGAATTGAAGCCGCAGCCGCAAATGGTCGGAGCGTGGAATGTGGACGCAGCTGGGCTGGTCTACACCTTCGAACTGCGCGACGGGCTGGCCTGGCACGACGGCGCGCCGGTGACTGCCGAAGATTGCATCGTTTCGCTGAAGCGCTGGGGCAGCCGCGACGTGATGGGCCTGAAGCTCTTCTCCTATGTCAAAGGACTGAGCGCCCCGAACGACAGGACCATCCGCTTGGAGCTCAAGCAGCCCTACGGCCTGGTGCTCGACTCGCTGGCCAAACCGGCCGGCATCGTGCCCTTCATGATGCCCAAGCGAATCGCCGAGGTGCCGGCGACGCAACAGATCAAGGATCCGGTCGGCTCAGGCCCGTTCATCTTCAAGGCCGACGAATGGCGACCTGGCGAGAAGGTGGTCTACGTCAGGAACCCGAAATACGTGCCGCGCCCGGAGCCGGCGCAGAACTTCGCCGGCGGCAAGGTGGTAAAGGTCGACCGGGTGGAGTGGCCGTCAATCGCCGATCCGCAGACGGCGGTGAGCGCGCTGGCCAGTGGCGAGATCGATGCCGTCGAATCGGTATCGCACGACCTGCTGCCGCTTCTGCAGAAGAAGAAGGACATCGCGCTGGCGCGCGGCACCTATGCCAACCAGTACTCCATGCGACCCAACTGGCTGCATCCGCCGTTCAACAACGAGAAGATGCGGCAAGCCCTGGGCTTCATGATCGATCAGAAGGAGTATCTCACGGCCGCTGTCGGGGAGTCCGACTACTGGCGGCTGTGCAAGGCCTACTATGGCTGCGGCACGCCGCTCGCCTCCGACGTGGGAACGCAGGGCATGCTCGATGGAAATCTCGCCCGTGCCCGCGAACTGGTGAAGGAGTCGGGCTACGACGGCCGCCCTGTGGTATTACTGCAGATCACCGACATCTCCGTGCTCGCCAACCTCGCGCCGGTCGCAAAGGCGCAGCTCGAACGGATCGGCGTGAAGGTCGACATGCGGCCGGCCGACTGGCAGAGCCACCTCGCCCGTGTGCTGCGCAAGGAGCCGCCGGAGGATCGCGGCTGGAACCTCACGCTCTCGAGCACCGGCGTGATCGACCTCGTGAACCCCCTTACCTCCCTGTTCCTCAATGCCGCCTGCGAGAAGGCGTCGGCCGGCTGGCCGTGCGATCCCGAGACCGAGAAGCTGCGCGACGAATTCGCGACCGCCTCGGACGCCGCCAAACGCAAGGCACTTGCCGACCAGATCCAGACGCGCGCCGCGCAGACCGGACTCTACTACCCACTCGGCGAATGGTTCAGCGCCTCGGCCGTCAGCACGCGCACCAGGGGCTGGCTGCGCCCGCCCTCAGCCAGCGTGTTCTGGAACGTCGAACGCTGACGCCGCAAGCTTGGGTCAGTTCCGCCCTTCTATCAGGCCGCGGCAGACGACCTGGGCCTGAATTTCAGCTGCGCCCTCGAAGAT
>CAWUOG010000247.1:0-4772 GCA_963923875.1 uncultured Alphaproteobacteria bacterium | reverse complement strand
GGAGAACTACGACGGAACGCCGGTCGTGTTGCTCTACGCCACCGACACCAACACCGGCCGCACGACGCCGGTGATCAAGTCATTGCTCGAGCAGGGCGGCTTCAAGGTCGACATGCAGGCGATGGACTGGCAGACGGTCCTGTCGCGGCGCGCCCGCAAGGAGCCGTTGGACAAGGGCGGCTGGAGCGGCTTCATGACCGCCTGGGTGTCGGCAGACCTGCTCGATCCGATCGTGTCGTCGTTCGTTGCGGGAAGCTGCGACAAGGCCGCGATCGGCTGGCCCTGCGACGAGAAGCTCGAGAAGCTGCGTGACGAGTTCGCGCGTACGACCGATCCGGCGAGGCGCAAGGAGCTCGCCGAAGCCGTCCAGGTGAGGGTCTCGGAGTATCCGACCCACGCCCATCTCGGCCAGTACAACATCCCGGTTGCACGCCGGAAGAACGTCACCGGAAACCTCGAGGCGCCGGCGCCGGTGTTCTGGAACGTAAAGAAGCAGTGAGGCCGGAGCGCGCCACTCGCGGAGCGCGTCCCTGTCATCCTGAGAGAAGCGAAGGATCCGGCGTGGCACGCGGCCTTTGACCGATTGGTTGAGTCCTTCGCCTTGCTCAAGACGGCAGGGTCTGATGCGCTGTTGGAGCGGCGCATCTGGCACTTCGATCGCCGCCGAAGCGACGGACGGCGGCGCTGGACTATCTGATCCTCCTCAACACCGGAGGACCTCATGGCCGACATTCATGCACTCAAGGACGGACTGATCGTCACCGCCTTCTGGGAGGCGAAGGAAGGCGAGGCAGATGCGCTGCTCGACATCGTTCGCCGCTTCCTGCCTCAGGCCCAGAGCGAACCCTGGGTGCAGGCGTTCCAGATCCATCAATCGACAACGGAGCCGCACAAATTCTTCTTCTACGAGGTGTTTCGTGACGAGGAGGGTTTCGCCTCTCACCAGCAGACGCCGCATTTCAAGGAGCTGATTCAGGGCCAGGCGCTCGCCAAACTCGCCCGGCGAGAGCGAACGCAACACAGGTTTGCAATGGCCGCCTGACGACTTTGAGGGGTTGATCGCCTTGCGCGGCTTCCTCTAAGGTTTCCCACGGAGTGAATCGACAGAGGCCTGCGAAGGGTCCGCGTCACTCCGGTTTGGGGAGGGAACATGGCGGTCGACGCAAGCGCCGACACGCCCGCGCGTATGTTGCGTTGGGCCGACAAGACGCTGTCCCATGTCGAGGACGGGCTCAATCTGATCGCGGCGCTCGCGGTCTTCTTCCTGATGTTCGTCGGTGTGGCGCAAATTGTCGGCCGCACCATCTTCGACTTCGCGATCTACGGCTATATCGACTGGATCGAACAGGCGTCCTCGCTGTTCGCCTTCCTCGGCATTGCCTATGCCCAGCGGCTGGGTAGCCACATCGGCATGGACCTGACGATGAACTGGCGCCCGCAGAACCGCTGGCGGATCGAGTTGTTTGCCGTGCTCGTGACGATGGCGATCATTTCCGTCTTGATCTTCGCCAGCTTCACCAACTTCCTGCGCGCCTATCAGATCGGCGACTCGACTATGGACATCAAGTTGCCGACGTGGCCCGCCAAGCTGATGGTGCCGTTGGCGCTTTCGTTTCTGTGGCTTCGCCTGGTGCTGCAGGGCTGCGGTTACGTCCGTATGATTGCCAATCCCGGCGCCCAGCCGATCGCCGTGCCGAAGCTGGTGACGATCGAGAGTCAGGTCGAGGACGAGATCGCCGACGCGCTCGGCCGTGAGGAGGCCAAGCGATGATCGAGTTCAGTCCGGTGACCATAGGCTGCATCGGCGTGGTGGCGCTGCTGGTGCTGTGCTTCGCCGGCGTCCGGTTCGCCTTTGCCGGCGCCATCGTGGGCACGGCAGGCCTGACCTGGCTGATTGGCTGGGACGCCGGCATCCGCACCGCCGGCATCGCGCCCTACACGTCGGGCGCCAACTATACGCTCTCCGTGCTGCCGATGTTCATCCTGATCGGCTACCTTGCCTACTACGCCGGCATCACCCAGACCGCCTTCGAGGCGGCGCGGCGATGGTTCGGCTGGCTGCCCGGCGGCCTTGCGACCGGGACGGTGTTCGCGGTCGCCGGCTTCTCGGCCGTGTCGGGGGCGAGCAGCGCTGCCGCCGCGGTATTCGCCAAGGTAGCGATCCCCGAGATGCTGCGGGCGAAATACGACAAGAAACTCGCGGCCGGCGTCTGTGCCGCGGGAGCGACGCTCGACTCTCTGATTCCGCCATCGACCCTGCTGGTCGTGTACGGCATCGTCACCGAACAATCGATCGGCAAGCTGCTGGTCGCGGGCTTCGTGCCGGGCATCGTCTCGGCCTTCGTCTATGCCGCGATCATCACCTGGCGCTGTTGGCGCCAGCCCGAGCTTGGGCCGCGCATCACCGGTTATACCTGGCCTCAACGTTTCCAGTCGCTGCCGGGCACGACGCCGATCTTCCTGGTCATCCTGATCATTTTCCTCAGCATGTACTTCGGTTGGGCAACGCCGACCGAGGCCGGTGCCCTCGGCGCCTTTTCGGTATTCATGTTCGCCATCAAGAACGGCATCAAGCGCGGTGAACTCCGCCAGTGCCTGCTCGATTCGGCCCGGCTCACGGTCATGATTTTCACGGTGATCTGGGGGGTGCTGATCTTCGTGCGCTTCCTCGGCTTCTCCGGCATGCCGGAGGAGGTCTCGAAATGGGTGGGCGACCTGAAGGTGGCGCCGATTTTCGTGCTGCTGGCGATCTACTTGCTGTACTTCGTGCTCGGCACGGTGCTCGAAGGCATCGGCATGTTCCTGCTGACTTTGCCGGTGATTTTTCCGGTCATCCAGGCCCTGGGCTACGATCCGATCTGGTTCGGCATCGTCCTGGTGAAGCTCTCCGGCATCGCCTCGCTGTCGCCGCCGGTCGGGCTTGTCGTGTTCGTCGTCAATGGTGTCCGCCCCGACATCTCGGTGCGTGACATCTTCAAGGGCATCTGGCCATTCATCTTTGCCGACACAATCACGCTGGCGATCCTCACTGCGTTCCCGGAGATCGTCACGTTCATCGTCGAAGTCTCGGACTAGTCATTCGCAAGGACAGGGGAGGGAAGTCGCCATGAAGATTCTCACAAGGCGTGCGGCGGCGTCGACCGGTCTCGGCCTCGCCGCCGCCGCCATGCTGCCGGCTCCGCGGCTGGCCAGGGCCGCCGACAAGGTCACCTGGACCTTCTCGCTCTACGGACCGCCGCGGGCGGCGACGCTCACTTTCGAGCATCTCGCCAAAGTCGCCAAGGAAAAGAGCGGCGGAAACTTCACCATCAATCTGCGCTACAATGAACAACTCGGCGAGGCGAAGGACTTCCTCGACGGTATCAAGGTAGATTCCTATCAGGGTGCCTTCGTCGCCTTCTCTTACGCGCCGGCCAAGACGCCTCTGCAGGGCGTGCTCGACATGCCGTTCTTGCCGATTTCCAATCTGGTGGCCGCTGCGAAGGTGCAGGACCAGTACCAGGCTTGGCAGCCGGTGGCCGACGAACTTGCGAAATGGAATTCCTTCCATCTCATGACCCTGCTGCTGCCGCAGTACGAGTTCATGGGCACCGGCAAGCCGCCGCGCAATCTCGAGGACTGGAAGGGCATGCGCGTCCGAGCTCTCGGCGGTCTCGGCGACGCGATGAAGCTGCTGGGCGCCGTGCCGACCTCGGTGTCGGCTCCGGAAGTCTACACCGCGCTCGAGCGCGGCACGTTTCAGGCCGCCTCGTTTCCCTTCACTTACAGCTTTACCGCGTACAAGCTGCACGAAGTGTCGAAGTGGTACACGCTCGGCATGCAACTGGGCGTCGTGCACAATTCGGTAGTCGTGAGTCAGTCGGCATGGAAGGCGCTGCCCGACGAATACAAGAAGGCTCTCACTGATGCCAAGGAGGAAACCTATGCCCTCCAGCGCGCGGCCTACGAAGAAGCCGACAAGAAGTCCTTCGTTCTGTTCGAGAAGCGCAAGCTCGAGGTCATCAAGGTCACTGACGAGATCCGCAGCAAGCTGATCGCCACTGCCGGCCAGCCTGTGTGGGACGCCTGGGTCGCGGAGATGGACAAGAAGGGCCTGCCCGGCAAGGAAGCCCTCGCCAAGGTGCTCGACTTCGCCAAGAAGGCGGCGGCGACAAACTGAATTCGGGCGTTACCTCTTGCCCAGACCTCTCCCCCAGCCGGGGAGAGGAGGAAGGCGACTGAAGGCCCCATTTCGTCTCCGGAGATAGTCGGCGAAAGAACAGGCATAGTCCGCGCCGCATGAGCACGGACAAGAGCGAGGGCGGGGAGCATCCGGAGAGCTGGGCCATCCTGCTGCGCCGGGAATGGCTGCCGGCACTCGCGGTGCTGCTGGGCGGCATCCTGCTGCACTCGATGAACGTGCTGATGCTCGCCACAGTTCTGCCGACCATCGTCGGCGAAATGGGTGGCGCGTCGATGATGAGCCTGCCCAGCACTGCCTTCCTCGCCTCGTCGATTGTCGCCGCAACGTGCGCGGGCCTTGCCACCGTGACCTTCGGGGCGCGCAATGTTTATGCCGCCGGCGCGGTGATCTTCGCCGTCGGAGCAGTCGCCATCGCGTTCGCCCCGGCGATGGAGTGGGTGGTGTTGGGCCGGTTCGTTCAGGGCTTCGGCGGCGGTTTGATCGCGGGAGTGGCCTATGTGCTGGTGCGTACGACCTTTCCCGAGGCGGCGTGGGCGCGCGCCATCGCGCTGTTGTCGGGCATGTGGAGCGTCGCCATTCTGGTCGGCCC
>CAWUOG010000246.1:0-4778 GCA_963923875.1 uncultured Alphaproteobacteria bacterium | reverse complement strand
TTCAATGCCGTCGTGGTCGAGGGCGACTTCGTTGGCACGACCATGTTCCAGGGCCGCGGCGCGGGGCAGGGGCCGACGGCCTCCGCCGTAATCGCCGATATCGTCGACGTGGCGCGCGGGCGGCACATGCCGGCCTTCGTCGTGCCGGCGGCGCGTCTCGCGGACCGTCCGGCGGCGCCAATGGAGCGCCACGAGGGTGCCTACTACATGCGGCTGATGGTGCAGGACCGGCCGGGCGTGATCGCCGCGGTGTCGGGCGCGCTCGCCAAGGAGCGCATCTCGCTGGAATCGATGCTGCAGCGCGGCCGCTCGCAGTCGGGTGAGGTGCCGGTGGTGCTGACCACCCACGAGACCGAGGAGCGCGCGATGCAGCGCGCGCTTGCCCGCATCGCCAAGCTGGGCGCGGTGGCCGAACCGCCGTGCCTGATCAGAATCGAATCGTTCTAGGCGCTGTTAGACGCCCGAGGGAGGAAACCATGGCCGAAGTTGGAAAGATGGACCGCAATTTGGCGCTGGAAGCCGTGCGCGTCACCGAAGCCGCGGCGCTTGCGGCTTCCAAGCTGATGGGCCGCGGCGACGAGAAGGCGGCCGACCAGGCCGCGGTCGACGCCATGCGCTCGGCGCTCAACACGCTGTCGATCGACGGCACGGTCGTGATCGGCGAAGGCGAGCGCGACGAGGCGCCGATGCTCTATATCGGCGAGAAGGTCGGCGCCGGCGGTCCGAAGATCGACATCGCGCTCGATCCGCTCGAAGGCACGACCATCACCGCCAAGGGCCTGCCCAACGGCCTGGCGGTCCTGGCGATGGCCGAGCATGGCGGCTTCCTGAACGCGCCCGACGTCTACATGGACAAGATCGCCGTCGGCGGCGGCCTTCCCGATGGCGTGGTCGACCTCGACAAGTCGGCCAAGCAGAACCTCGCGGATCTCGCCAAGGCCAAGAAGGTCCAGGTCGCCGACCTGGTCGTCTGCATCCTCGACCGGCCGCGCCATGCCGAACTGATCGCCAAGGTGCGCGAGGCGGGTGCCCGCATCATGCTGATCGGCGACGGTGACGTGTCGGGCGTAATCGCGACCTCGACCGGCGATTCCGGCATCGACATCTACATGGGCTCGGGGGGGGCGCCGGAAGGCGTGCTGGCGGCGGCGGCGCTGCGGGCGATCGGCGGCCAGATCCAGGGCCGCCTGCTGTTCCGCAATGACGACGAGAGGGCCCGCGCCAAGAAGTGGGGCATCACCGATCTCAACCGTAAATACTCGATGCTGGAAATGGCCAAGGGCGATGTGATGTTCGCCGCCACTGGCGTCACCTCGGGCTCGATGCTGAAGGGCGTGCGCCGCTTCGGCAATGGCGCCGAGACCCACTCGATCGTCATGCGCTCCAAGACCGGGACGGTGCGGTGGATCTCCGCCCACCACAATTTCTCGATCAAAACTGGTCTTCCCAGCTGGGCTTGATCAAGATGCGAGGATGCAGGCTCGGCTGACCGCCTGTGTCCTCGCTTTCTGTGCCGCGGCCCCTGCGGCCGCGCAGGAAGGCTCTTGTCGCAGTTTTTCCTGGTCGGTCGGCCATTCCATAAACCTGTTCGACGAGCCCATTCCGGTGGTGCGCGACCAGCAGTCGTTGCCCAAGGATGGCGTGTTCGGGCTGAGGCTCAAGCCGGTGGCCGACGTGATCTATCCGGTGACGCCGCAGCGGGCGAACGACGGCGGCCGGGGTGGCGTTGTCACGATCGAAAGCCTGTCGGCCGGCCGCTACCAGATTGCCTTGTCGGAGGACGCCTGGGTCGATGCAATCGAGGTCGATCGCCGGCTCCCGGTGACCGGCTATCTCGCAGCCGCGCATTGCCCCGGCGTACGGCGCAGTCTTCAGGTCGAGACCGCCGGTCAGCCGCTCACCCTGCTGATCGGTGGTGCCACGGCGCGCCGCATCAATATCGGCGTGCTGCGAATCTGGCCGTTTGACTGGCGCTGGTGAACGACGCTCCCCAGGCGATTGCGCTATAGAGGGCCATGACCGCCGAAGGGCGCCACGAGCGCACCGCCTTCCTCAACGTTGAGAAATCGCTGACCGGCCGCCGCTGGGCGGCGCGGCTCAGCGACGAGCGGCTGGCGCTGGCGATGGCGCAGCGACACGGTTTGCCCGACGCGATTTGCCGGCTGCTGGCGGCGCGCAACGTAGGCCTCGAGAGCGTGCCGGACTTCCTCGAACCGACCCTGCGCAAATTCCTGCCCGATCCGTCGCATCTCAAGGACATGGACGCCGCCGTCGAGCGCCTGGTGCGCGCGGTGAAGGCCGGCGAGAAGATCGTGGTGTTTGGCGACTACGACGTCGATGGCGCCACGTCGTCGGCGCTGCTGCAACGCTTCTTCCGTTCGGCCGGCGCCAATATCGGGATCTACATTCCCGACCGGCGCAAGGAAGGCTACGGGCCGAATGCGCCGGCACTGCGCAAGCTCAAGGAGCAGGGTGCGGCGGTAGTCGTGACGGTGGATTGCGGCGTCACCGCCTACGAGCCGCTGGCCGAGGCACGCAAGGTTGGCCTCGACGTGATCGTGATCGATCACCACCAGGCCGAAATGGCGCTGCCCGAGGCGGTCGCGGTGGTCGACCCCAATCGCGTCGACGACGACAGCCCGCATAAACAGATGGCGGCGGTTGGCGTAGCCTTTCTGCTCGCGGTCGGCGTCAATCGCGCTCTGCGCGCTGCCAACTGGTACGGCGACGGCAAGCCGGAGCCAGATCTGCGGCAATGGCTCGATCTCGTGGCGCTCGGCACGGTGTGCGACGTGGTGCCCCTGACCGGGGTCAATCGTGCGCTGGTGCGCCAGGGCCTGCAGGTCATGCGCCAGCGCCGCAACGCGGGACTGGCGGCGCTGGCGGATGTGGCGCGGCTGCGCGAGGAGCCGGGCGCCTATCATCTGGGCTTCATGCTGGGACCGCGGGTCAATGCAGGCGGCCGTGTCGGGCAGGCCGATCTCGGTGCCCGGCTGCTGGCCAGCGACGATACCGAAGAGGTCGGCGCACTCGCCCTGCGTCTCGACGAATTCAACTCCGAACGTCGTGACATAGAGCGCGAGGTGCTCGACCAGGCGATCGCGCGCATCGAGGGCCTCTACGGGCCCGACCGCAAGGCGATGCCGTCCGTGCTCCTGGTGGAGAGCGAGGGCTGGCATGTCGGCGTGATCGGCATCGTGGCGAGCCGGCTGGTCGAGCGCTACGGCCGACCGGCCTTCGTGATCGGCATGGACGGCGAGCTGGGGAAGGGATCCGGCCGCTCGGTGCGTGGCGTCGATCTTGGTGCGGCGGTGATAGCGGCCCGCCAGGAGGGGCTGCTGGTGAATGGCGGCGGCCACGCCATGGCCGCGGGCCTCACGGTCGCGCGGTTGGCGTTGCCCGACCTCGCGAAGTTTCTGGATGATCGGATTGCGCCGCAGCTCGGCGCGGCACCGGCGATACGCGAACTCGGCATCGATGCCGCTCTGGCGCCGGCCGCGGCGACCCACGATCTGGTGACGATGATCGAACGCGCCGGGCCGTTCGGCGCCGGTAACGCGCTGCCGCGCTTCGCGCTTCCCGGCGTACGGGTGAACTACGCCCAGCCAGTCGGCGAGGGGCATGTCCGATGCACCCTGGCGGGACAGGAGCGGGGCCGCGTGGAAGCGATCGCCTTCCGGGCCGCGCAGACCGCCGTCGGGCCGGCCCTGCTCGATATGGCAAAGCCCATCCTTCATGTCGCAGGTGCCCTGCGGATCGACCGCTACAACGGCCGGGAATCGGTGCGGCTGCAGATCGACGACGTCGCCTCGGCGGCCGGATCCATCCTTTAGGGGGGATTTGACCGTATTGATTTCGCTGGGTTCTGCCGCTACATGCACCGGCCTGCCGGCGCCTCGTCCCCTTCGTCTAGAGGCCTAGGACACCGCCCTTTCACGGCGGTAACACGGGTTCGAATCCCGTAGGGGACGCCACCGCGCGCCGGGAAATAGTTCTGCCGCCATGCTATGTGCGATGGTGGAGGAACTGAAATGCCCAAGCTTGGTTACCTGCTGCCGACGCGCGAACGCGTCATGGAGAACCACCACGAGACCGGCTCCCTGCTGGCCCTCGCCGAACGAGCCGAATCGCTGGGCTTCGATTCGATCTGGGTGGGCGATTCGGTCACGGCGCGGCCGCGCCACGATCCGCTGACCCTGCTGGCGGCGGTCGCCGCGCGCACGCGCAAGGCCGAGCTCGGCACGGCGGTTCTGCTGCCGGCGCTGCGCAATCCCGTCCTGCTGGCGCATCAGGTGGCCACCGTCGATCGCATCTCCGAGGGCCGGCTGATCCTGGGCATCGGCATCGCCGCCGACATGCCGGCGATCCGCCGCGAGTTCGAAGCCATGGGCGTGCCGTTCGAGAAGCGGGTTGGACGCATGAACGAGGCGATGCGCCTCTGCAAGGCGCTGTGGACCGGCAAGCCGGTCGACTGGAATGGACTGTGGAAGGTGACGCAGGGCACGGTTGGCCCGACGCCGCACCGGCCGGGCGGTCCGCCGATCTGGTTCGGCGGCGGCCTGCCAGCCGGGCGCGAGCGCACGGGCCGCCTCTACGACGGCTGGTTCCCCAACCTGCCGACGCCCGAGGAATATCCGGAGCAGATCGAGGAGGTGAGGGCGGCCGCTCGCGCTGCCGGCCGCGACGGCAACGCGATCGAGGGCGCCATGTACCTCACGCTAGCGATCGACGATGATGCGGCGCGTGCCGATGCCAGGATCGATTCTTACCTGGCGCAC
>CAWUOG010000245.1:0-4788 GCA_963923875.1 uncultured Alphaproteobacteria bacterium | reverse complement strand
GCGCCGCGACCTCGTGCTGTCGGCGGTGGTGCTGGCGATCCTGGCTCTGGTGTTTCTGCCGGTCTCATTCTTCATCGTCGGCGAATACAACGCCGCCTATGCTGCCGTTACCGCCGCCATGGCGATCCTGCTGACCGGCGGCGCGCACCGCCGGCGCGATGCGGCAGCCGTGCTGGCGCTCGCGGCACTCTGCCTGCGTTCCTACGAAGCGATGGCCTATCTCGGGCCGCTGATGGCCGCGGCCGTGCTGTGGCGTCGTCATGGCCTGCCGCGCGATGACGTTCCCGCCCGCCTGATGATGGCGCTCGCGGCGCTGGCCTTCGCGGGCTCGGCGCTGGTCGCCGGTGGCACGATCTTCATCTACTGGGATCATCCGCACTTCACCCTGGTGCGGGCCGCGATCCTGGATTTCTGGCAGAACCTGCAATTCGTCGTGCCGGTCGCCGGGCTGGCGCTGGTCGCGCTGGTCAGCCTGCTCTGGCCATCGTGGCTGCGCGGCCGCCTTCCGGCGGCACTGATCCTGCTGGTTGCCGCCGTGCTGGCCGCCACGCCCTGGTTTCGCCAACTGGTGGGTCCGGAATCGATGGTGTTTCCGCCGTCGCACTATGTCGCGCGGACGGCGGCCGGCTGCCTGCTCTGGGCGATGCTGCTTTTCATGTGGGTCCATATCGTCTGGCGCGAGCGTGCGCCGGCTCCGCTGCGCCTCCTGCGCGAGGGCGCGGTGTCGCGGCGTCTGGTGCTCGCCCTGGCGGTGCTGGTGCTGGCGGCCGCGATCCCCGACGTCGCTTTGACCCGCCTCTGGACCGGCTATCTCGCCTATGTCCGAGGCCTTGTCGTCGATCGCACAGGCGACGTGCGGTTCGCCGACCTGCCGACCCGGCAGTGGCCTCGGGTGTTGTTCAGCCAGGATTGGACCGCACCGGCGCTTGGCGCTCTGTTGCGCAGCGATGGACGGAATGCGCATCTGCTCGGTCCGCAAGGCGCCGAGCCGATGCCCTTCGACGCCCGCTGCGGGACGCTGCCCGAGTTGAAGGGCTTTTACTGGCGCGGCTGAGGCTCGTCGCGGCCCGTGCTCACGGCCGCATCCAGTAACTCGCCGGACCGCTGCCGCGCACCGGCGCAGCCAGCTCGACGAACTCGCAGAGGATCTTGCGGGTGTCGCGCGGGTCGATGATCTCCTCGATCCAGAACGTTTCGGCGCTGCGGAAGGGCGAACGCAGCTTGTTCAGCCGGTCCTCGATCTCCTCCATCTTGGCCTTGCGGTCGCTGGCGGCGTCGAGATCCGCTCGATAGGCCGCCTCGATGCCCCCCTCCAGCGGCAGCGAACCCCAGCGGCCCGACGGCCAGGCATAGCGCCAGTTGAGCCGCGAGCCGTTCTGATGCGCGGCGCCTGCCACGCCGAAGGCGTTGCGGATGATGAAGGTGCACCACGGCACGGTGGTCTGGAACATCGCCGACATGGTGCGCACGCCCTGTCGGATGACGCCGCTCTTCTCGGCCTCGAGCCCGATCAGGAATCCCGGGCAGTCGCAGAAGTAGACGACGGGCAGGTGGAAGGTTTCCGCCATGTCGACGAAGCGTGCCACCTTCTGGCAGGCGTCGGCCGTCCAGCCGCCGCCATAGAACATCGGGTCGCTCGCCATCACCGCGACCGGCCAGCCGTCGATGCGCGCCAGCCCGGTGACGACCGAGCGGCCGTAGAGCTTGCCCATCTCGAAGAACGAGCCCTGATCGACGATTTTCTCCACGATCGGCCGGATGCGATAGACCTTGCGTGTGTCCCGGGGAATGGCGTCGAACAGCGACTCCTCGCGTCGCGCGGGATCGTCTGTCCGAGGCCCGCGAGGCGGCTGGTCGTAGACGGAAGAGGGCAGGTAGGAGAGGAAGCGGCGCGTGCACGCGAAGGCCTCGTCCTCGGTGTCTACCGCCTCGTCGATGGCGCCGGCGCGCAGCTGAATCTCCCAACCGCCTAGTTCTTGCTTGTCGAACTGCTTGGGGCTGAGGCGGTTCACGACCGGTGGGCCGGCCACGAACATTGCCGAGATCTCCTTCACCATCACCGAATAGTGGGTCGCGGCGAGTCGCGCTGCGCCGAGGCCCGCGACCGATCCGAGGCCGAGCCCCACGGTCGGCACGGCGCCCATGTTGCGCACCGTCCATTCCCAGCCGCTGACGCCCGGCACGTTGGCTCGCCCGGTGGTCTCGATCGTCTTGACCGAGCCGCCGCCACCGGAACCTTCGATCATGCGCACGATCGGCACCCGATACTGGTTGGCGTACCGCTCGATGAAGATCGCCTTTTCCTTGATCGTGGCGTCGGCCGAGCCGCCACGCACGGTGAAGTCGTCGCCGGTCACCGCCACCGGGCGGCCATCGATGCGGGCGCGGCCCATCACGGCATTCGACGGGGTGAGTTCGACAAGATCGTTGCGGCCGTCGTATTCGGCCTTGCCGGCGACCGAACCGATCTCGCGGAAGCTGTCCTTGTCGACCAGACGATCGATTCGCTCGCGCACGGTGAGCCGGCCGCCGTCGTGCTGACGCTTCACCTTGTCTGCACCGCCCATGCGCTTCGTCATCTCCTGGCGCCGGCGCAGTTCGTCCATTTCAGGTTGCCAGGTCATGCTCGCTACATCCCAGGAGTTTGTTTCAATAGTCTCAATAGGCGGTCACTTCGTACCCATGATGGCCCAATCCGGGTACACTTCAAGCATGCGGGCTGAACGCGCCAATTCGTTGGTCGGAACGGGCGTCGACATGGTCGACGATACCGGCAACAGCAGCGTGCTGCTTGTGGCGCGGTGCCTCGTCGCGGGCCTATTCCTGTGGTCGGGCATCGGACAGGTGCAGGGTTACGACGAGACGGTCTCGTTCATGATCCACAGCGGCGTGATCTCGAACCTTTTGCCGATCGCGGTGTTCATCGAGATCGCAGGCGCCATCCTGCTGATCGTCGGCTACCGCATGCGACTGACGGCAATTGCGCTGGCGAGCTTCAGCGTGCTGACAGCGCTGCTGTTCCACGCCAATTTCCTCGATCATCAGCAGATGTTCCATTTCCTGAAGAACTGCGCGATCGCAGGCGGATTGCTGTCGCTCTACGTCGCCGGGCCTGGCCGCATCTCGTTCGACGGTCTCAGCGAATCTCAGGACTAGGACAGCCGGCTAGAAGACCACGCCGTCGATCAGGTTCTCTTCGTACAGGCGCACGAGATCGATGCCGCCGGGCGGTCGCGCCGTCTCGAAGGCCGCGATGCAGCGCTGCAGCCGCTGCTCCTGGTCGCGCCGCAAGTTCTCCGCTTCCTCGACCGACACCGCCGCAAAGCGCACCGTCATGCCGGGCAGCAGACGGCCCAGTCGCGGCAGGTCGACCGACGCCACCGTCGCGATCTTGGAATACCCGCCCACCGTCTGACGGTCGCCCAGCAGCACGATCGGCAGGCCGGCGCCCGGCACCTGGATGGCACCAGGACCGATGCCGTCCGAGATGATGTCGGCTCCCGTGCTGTGCTCGATTGTCGGTCCCTCGAACCGGATGCCCATGCGGTCGGCTTCCTTGGAGACCTTGTAGTCGGACTCGATGAACGTCCTGCGGCCCCTGGCGCTGAAGAAATCGTCCTGCGGTCCCCACACGACCCGGATCGGGCCGCTGCCGTAATCGAAGGCGGCGCCGATCCTTTTCTCGTCACCTGGCGGCGCTTGCTCGCGATTGAGCGCCAGCAGGTCGCCGCTGGCGAGCCTGCGGCCCTCCAAGCCGCCGATGCCGGCGCGAGCATAGGTCGAGAGACTTCCCATGAAAGGCGCGATGTCGAAGCCGCCCGAGACAGCGAGATAGGCCGTGCTCGACCCCTCGATCATTCCCACTCTCAACGTCTGGCCGCGCTTCAGCAGATGCGTGCGATTGGATTCGATCGGCTTGGGTGCGGCGTCTGGCCCGTCGATGAGAGAAGGCGAGAGCGGGCCGACCAGAGCGATACGCAGGCTGTCCGCTTCGACCAGCAGATCGGGGCCCATGACTCCGATCTCGAGGCCCGCCGTACCGGCCGGATTGCCGGCCAGCGCGTTGGCGAGCGTAAGTCCGATGCGGTCCATGGCGCCGGCCGTCGGCATGCCGAGCGCCATGTAGCCGATGCGGCCCAGATCCTGGACTGTGTCGAACAGGCCGGCGCGGACGACTTTGAGGGCGGCGGTCATGGCTCGAACGTCATGATTTGATCAGCTTCGACCAGTCGAGCGTGCCCGCTTCAACCTCACGGGCGATACGGTCGTAGGTCTTGCGGTCGACCCGTTGAAAGGTGAGCCGGTCACCCGGCGCCAGGAACACGGGCTGTTCGCGGCGCTGATCGAACATCCAGAGCGGCGTGCGGCCGACGATGTGCCAGCCGCCCGGACTCTCGAACGGGTAGATCGTCGTCATGTCCATGGCGATGGCGACCGACGAGCGCGGCACGCGTACCCTGGGTTGGCTGCGTCGCGGCAGATAGAGGGTTTTCTCCAGGCCCGCGATGTAGGCGAGGCCCGGCATGAAGCCCAGCACGTAGACCTGGAAAAGCGAGCCCACATGACCCTCGATCACCTGCTCGGGCGTTCTTTTCGTGCGCTCGGCGATCTCCTTCAGGTCGGGCGCGAACTCCGGGTCGTCATAGCAGCAGGGAATGGCGACCCGGCGACTCTTCATGCCCGCGCTCAGGCCGCCCGCGATCAGGGCGTCGATGCGCGGCTGCAGTTCGGCACGCGAGGTTGCGATCGGGTCGTAGCAGACCATCAGGGAGCGCATGGTCGGCACGG
>CAWUOG010000244.1:0-4812 GCA_963923875.1 uncultured Alphaproteobacteria bacterium | reverse complement strand
ACGCGGCCCGAATGGGCGCTCGCCTACAAGTTCGACATCGTGCTGCGCGGCCGCAACGCCACGCCCATGGAAAACTGAGCGGGGACCCCGGAATGACGCAGGGATTGACGCCGTCGCAGACGATCGGGCCGTTCTATTTCGGTACCGTCGTGAAGGGATACCGCGCCGACCTCGCACCTTCCGGCGTGGCAGGCGAGCGCATCGAGCTTGCGCTGACTCTCCATGACGCCGAGGGCGCGATCGTGCCGGACGGGATGTTCGAAATCTGGCAGGCCAACAGCCATGGCCGCTACAACCACCCCGAGGATCGCCGCAACCTGCCGCTCGATGCCGGTTTCGAGGGCTATGGCCGCGCATCAGCCGACAGCACCGGCACGGCGCGCTTCGGCACGGTGAAGCCCGGCCGCGTGCCATGGCCTCATGGAGGAGCGGGAGGAAGCGGCATGCAGGCGCCGCACGTCAACATCTCGATCTTCGCGCGCGGTGTGCTCAACCGTCTGGCGACGCGACTCTATTTCGAGGGCGATCCGGCGAATGCCGAAGACCCGGTGCTCAAATTGATTCCAGCCGAGCGGCGCGCCACCCTGATGGCCCGCCGCGACGGCACGACATGGCGGTTGCCGATCTATCTTGGCGGCGCCAAAGAGACCGTCTTCTTCGACGTCTGATCATGTCCGGCAGGCTGGTCAGCGCGCTGGGCTCGTCGAGCCGGACGGCAGCGCACTTCTCCGACGCGGCCACCCTGCGCCACATGCTGCGCTTCGAGGCGGCGCTGGCGCACGCCGTCGCGGCTGCGGGGCTGATCCCGAAAAAGCACGCAGCAACGATCGAGGCCGCCTGCGATGCCGATCTCTACGACCCGGGGCCGCTTGCCGAGGCCGCGCGGCGCACCGCGACACTGACCGTCCCGGTGGTCAAGGCGCTGACCGTCGAAGTGAAGAAGCGCAACGCCGACGCGGCGGCCTATGTGCATTGGGGCGCGACCAGCCAGGACGTGATCGACACGGCGATGGTGCTGCAGCTCGGCGAGGCAGTGCCGCCGCTGCTGAAAGACCTGCAGAAGATCGTCGATGCCTTCGCACGCCTGGCGAAGCGGCATCGCACAAGCGCCATGCTCGGCCGCACCCTCCTGCAGCCGGCGACGCCGCTGGCGCTCGGCCAGAAGATCGCCGGCTGGGCATCGGACATCGATCGCGCGACGCGGCGGCTCAAGGCGAGCTTTGCCGAGACTCAGGTCCTGCAATTCGGCGGTGCTTCGGGGTCGTTGTCTGCGCTGGGCCGGAAGGCCGAGCCGGTGATGAAGTCGCTGGCCAGGCAGCTCGAGCTGAAATTGCCGCCGGCGCCGTGGTTCACCCAGCGGGTGCGGGTCGCTGCATTCGCCCAGGACGTGGCGCTGGTCGTGGGCGCGCTCGGCAAGGCGGCACGCGACATCTCGCTGATGATGCAGATCGAGGTCGGCGAGGCGTCGGAACCGTCCGGCGCCGGCCGCGGCGGCTCCTCGACCATGCCGCACAAGCGCAATCCCGTGGGTGCCGCGATCGTGCTGGCGGCGACCCATCACGCACCGATGATGGCTGCCGTCATCTGCTCGGCGATGCCTCAGGAGCACGAGCGTGCGCTGGGCGGCTGGCAGGCCGAGTGGCCGACGCTCAGCGCCCTGGTCGGCTGCCTGGGCTCGGCGGTCGACGCGATGAGCGAAGTGGCGCCGGGCCTCGTGATCGATCTCGACGCGATCCAGGCCAACATGGATGCGACCGAAGCCGCCGTGTTCGCCGAGCGCGCGACCTTTCTGCTCGCCGAAAAGATGGGCAAGGAGAAGGCGGGGGCCCTCGTCGAGAAGGCGCTGGCTCAGGTGCAGGAAAGGGGCGGTTCGTTCGTCGAGGCGCTGGGCCGGCTCGGCGGGGAACTGTCGGACAAGAAGGCGATGCTCGGCTATTCGCCGCGCTTCGTCGACCGGTTGCTGGCCGACCTCAGGCGTAGGTGACCGAGACGATCTCGATCTCCTCCACGCCCTGCGGCGTGCGCATCTTCACGACGTCGCCTTCCTCGGCCTTCAGCAGCGCCTTGGCGATCGGCGAGATCCAGCTGACGTGGCCCTTGTCGAGGGCGACTTCGTCGACGCCGACGATGGTGATGGTCCGCTCCTCGCCGCGGCCGTTGGCGTAGGTCACGGTGGCGCCGAAGAAGACCTGTTCTGTCCGGCCCCGTTTGGCGGGATCGACGACCTCGGCGTTGGCCAGCCGCTTGCTGAGGTATCGCACCCGGCGATCGATCTCGCGCAGCCGCTTCTTGCCGTAGATGTAGTCGCCGTTTTCCGAACGGTCGCCGTTGGAGGCGGCCCACGATACGACCTTCACCACTTCGGGCCGTTCCTTGCGCATCAGCGTCTCGAGTTCCTCGCGCATGCGGGCGAAGCCGGCGGGCGTCATGTAGTTCCGGGCCGACAGCGGCAGGCCGCCCGATTCCTCGGGCAGGTCGTCATCCTCGTCGCCGTCGCTTTCCTTGGTGAAGGCCTTGCTCATTTCAGCCCGTAATTTATCAAGGATGGGCTCATGAAGGCTACCGCCCGACCCCGCCTGCAACGCGCCTCCGGCGAGAGCAGGGTCGTGTTCGCCGTCCGCGACGGCGCCACGCGGCTTGCCGACCTCTATCAGCGCGACCCCTGCCGGGTGCTGTTTCCCGACCCCGAACCGGGCGAACCGCCGCAAGCGGTACTGGTGACGACTTCCGGCGGCGTCACCGACGGCGACACCCTCAAGATGGCGATCGAAGTCGGGCCGGGCGCCAGGGCAGTTGCCGCGACCCAGGCGGCGGAAAAAATCTATCGTGCCGCGCGTTCCACCGAACACTGTGCGATGGAGATCGCGGTTCGGGTTGGCGAAGGCGCGACGCTCGACTGGTTGCCTCAGGAGACCATCGTGTTCGAAGGGGCCCGGCTGAAGCGGCGAACCGTGGCTGATGTCGGCGCTGGCGGCTCGCTGCTCGCTTCCGAAATGGTCGTGCTGGGCCGCGCTGCTTCCGGCGAGCGCTTCACGGGTGGACTGCTGCTCGATGCCTGGAGCGTGAAGCGCGATGGCCGGCTCACCTGGACCGACACCCTGCGGGTCGAGGGCGAGACTCCGGTGGGGGCAGGGTTCGGCGAGGCCAATGCGCTTGCCACGGTAATCGGCGTCTGGGACGAGCCGCAGGCGCGGTTCGAACAAGCGCGCGGCCTGCTCGACGCTGCAGAGCGGGTGAGGGCGGGAGTCACCCTGGTGAACGGCATCGTGGTCGCCCGGCTTCTTGGAGAAGCTACGGCCGTCCGCCAGGCAACCACCGGATTCCTCACGGAATTTCGCGGTCAGCGCCTGCCGCGCGTTTGGCATATTTGATGCTGCGTCTATAGTCCAAGAGCCACAGGGGGAACGCGGGCAATGAATCTGACGCCTCGGGAAAAGGACAAGCTGCTGATCGCCATGGCGGCGAACGTGGCGCGCCGCCGGCTGGAGCGCGGTGTGAAGCTCAATCATCCCGAGGCGGTGGCGCTGATCACCGATTTCGTCGTCGAGGGCGCGCGCGACGGGCGCACGGTCGCCGAACTGATGCGCGACGGCGGCACGGTGATACGCCGCGAGCAGGTCATGGAAGGCGTCGCCGAGATGATCCACGAGATCCAGGTCGAGGCGACCTTTCCCGACGGCACCAAGCTCGTCACCGTCCATAATCCGATCCGCTGAGGGAGCGCGCCATGAAGCCAGGTGAGATCCTTCCCGCGAAGGGCGAGCTCGAGCTCAACAGCCAGAAGAATCGCAATCCGATCACGGTCGAGGTCGCCAACACCGGCGACCGGCCGATCCAGGTCGGCAGCCACTATCATTTCTTCGAGACCAACGAGGCGCTGAAATTCGACCGCAAGCGTGCCAAGGGCATGCGGCTCGATATCGCCGCCGGCACTGCCGTGCGCTTCGAGCCCGGCCAGTCGCGCACGGTCCGGCTCACGCCCTATTTGGGCAGTCGCGAGAGCCACGGCTTTCAAGCCAAGGTCTCAGGGAAACTCGGCCCGATCGCCAAGGTCGGCCCGTCGAACGAAGGCCCGACCCGCATCTCGCGCGCGGCGTATGCCGGCATGTTCGGCCCCACGGTGGGCGACAAGGTGCGCCTGGCTGACACGGATCTCTTCATCGAGGTCGAGAAGGATCACACAATCTACGGGGAGGAAGTGAAGTTCGGCGGTGGCAAGGTGATCCGCGACGGCATGGGCCAGAGTCAGCGGACGCGTGCCCAGGGCGCGGTCGATACCGTGATCACCAATGCCCTGATCCTCGATCACTGGGGGATTGTGAAGGCCGATATCGGCATCAAGGACGGCCGCATCGCTGCCATCGGCAAGGCCGGCAATCCCGATGTGCAGCCGGGCGTGAACATCGTCATCGGCCCTGGTACCGAGGCGATCGCGGGCGAAGGCAAGATCATCACGGCAGGCGGCATCGACTGCCATATCCATTTCATTTGCCCGCAGCAGGTTGACGACGCGCTCTACAGCGGCATCACGACGATGATGGGCGGCGGCACCGGCCCGGCGCACGGAACGCTCGCCACCACTGTCACTCCGGGCCCGTGGCACATGGGCCGGATGATGCAGGCCGCGGAGGGCCTGCCGATGAATCTCGGCTTCTTCGGCAAGGGCAACACCAGCAAGCCGGCCGGCATCAAGGAGCAGATCGAGGCCGGCGCCTGCGGTCTCAAGCTGCACGAGGATTGGGGTACCACGCCGGCGGCGATCGACAATTGCCTGACGGTCGCCGATCGCATGGACGTCCAGGTCGCGATCCA
>CAWUOG010000243.1:0-4865 GCA_963923875.1 uncultured Alphaproteobacteria bacterium | reverse complement strand
CTGCAGCGAGACGGTCGAGCAGAAGGCTCGTTGCGAACGTTAGCCGCCAAGCTCGGAACTACTTGCGGCCAACGCGTAGGGTGCGGCAACGCAGTATCCGCCGATTGAGCATGAGGGATTCCCGCTGGGCTCACTCGATGCTGTTCTCGATTCGCAAGAAATGAGCTCGACAAAAGCGTGGGGCTCGATCGCCCTGCGATGAGCACTGCCGAATGGCAGGATGCTCAACGCTGGGACCGTGTACGCCCGGGCTCTGACGCCGCATTAGGGTCTTGCTGCGCAGGCTTTGCAGCGTCTGGACGCTTCAGCTTGTCGTCATCGGCTGCACGCTGGCCGCCATATTGGCCGGTATTCCGATTCCCCGTGTTCTGCGGGTTCATCTTGCCGGGATGCTGCTGCGCCAGCGAGGCGGCGGGTAGAGCGAGAGCGGCAAGGAACAGAATATAGCTGATGCGCATTTTGTCGGCTCCATGTCACTTCAGGCACGTATCGGCATTTGAACAAGAAGCGAGTCTGATTGACGTCGGCAAAGGCGCAAGGTCGCGACTGGCCCGAGTTTCAATGACAGGAACAGATCCAATACGGATGTTTCTTCGCGTTGACGCGTAACCCGTATCGACCCGAGAGTTGCATCAGGTGAGCCGCACTCCTGAAGTGCCCTGGATTTCGATCTCCCGGTGCCGAAGGAAAGTGAGACTGGAGCAGAACCGATCGGGTTCGCCAGAGTTCCAGGCAAGGGCGGGCTGGATCGGCCACTCGGGAATGGCGCGTCGCGCTGCTCCCAGACCGGGACCTGAAAAGCGCCGGGTCTCGCTCGCCCCACGAGGTCGACCATCATGGCAAATCAGAAAATATCTCGATCGCTTTCGCGCAGGACACTCTTGGGCGCCACCGGATGCGTAGCGATCCTCAAAGCGTCCAAAGTGCAAGGGCAGGTCCGCACACCCGGGGTCGCGCTCGTCATCGGGAATTCCAGATATCAATGGGAAACCCCGCTGCCCAACGTCCGGCGCGATGCGCCCGATATCGCCAAGAGCTTCGAGGCCTTGGGACTGAAGACCGAGTTGCTGCAGGATGCCGGACTGGAGTCGATGCGCCAGGCCCTGGCACGCTTCGAAAGCGCCGCGCAAGGCGCGCGCTTCGCGGCCTTCTATTTCGCCGGTCATGGCGTGGCTTCACAGCGGGACAACTATCTCGTGCCGATCGATGCGGATATCGGCGCCGACAGCATCATCGACAAGGTCCTCCATCAGTCGGCTGTCATGGAGGCATTGAAGGGAGCTTCGAGCCGGCTGGCCGTCTTCGACGCCTGCAGGAACAACCCCTCGGGCGGGAACGCGCAGCGCGAAACCGAACGGGCTGCGGTGGTCAATCCCGACCTTCTCGCCGGGAGGCTGGCCAATATGCCCAATACTCTGATGCTGTTCTCGACAGCGGCCGGACGTGTCGCTCTTGACGGTCCGGCCGGGGACAACAGCCCATTCGCGATGGCCCTGCTGAGACAGCTGGGCGGCCCTGCGGTCGACATGCAGAGCTTGCCAGCCAAATTGCGGCGTGACCTGCTGATTGCAACCGACGGCCGGCAGGTCCTGTGGGACCTGAATGGGTACAGGCAGCCGTTTATCCTGAAAGCCGGCCGGCCTCCCGCAACCGGCGTCCTGGCAGCGCCCCCCCATGCTCCCGGCATCATCGAGCTGCCTCAAGCCTATGCTTTCGCAGCTGCCAACGGCATCCCATTGCCGGACGGGTTGGTGGCGTTGAGATCGCGACTGCCGGGCGAGGCAGGCCAAAGTGTGGGCTCCTATGCCTACAACGCCCGCAACATGGAAAAGAAGGTGACGCCGTATATGATGATCGTGCTCTCCGTCGACGAAAACAAAACCGCCCAGATCATCATGGCGGGCAACAACCGCGGCCCTTACTGGCGTTTCGTGACGGCTCCGATGTCGAAGGACGGCGTGGAGTTCATTCCCATGCAAGGATCGTCGAGGTTTGCCTTCAGATGGAAAGACGTCAACTCCGGTAGCCTGACTCAATCGACTGCCAATCGGAACAACCCGATCAAACTCCACGAGGATAGCTTCCGGCGTCTCGACGGATGAGGCATTTCATCCGACCAGGCTGCGACGGCTAGTTCAGAAAGCTTTTTCCGAACACGTCCCGGACCTGGTGATCAATTGACTCGGCGGCAAGCATGTCCCGTTCGCCGAACTGCGGGTCTCCCGCCAGCTTCTTTGTGAAGCCCCTTCCATACAGGGCCAGCGCACGGCCCGGATCGGCCGTAAACGCCTCGTCGAAATGGCGCGAGGCGCAGCGATAGTCTCCCTGTTTCATGCAGACCAGGGCGCTGGCCTCGTGAAATGCCGGATTGGACGGCTGCAGCCTGAGAGCCCGATCGCAATCCGCCCCGGCTTCGCGGGCACCGTCGCCGCGGGCCAGACGCAGCAGGCACCGATTGTTGAAGGCCTCGGCGAGGCCGGCATTCAGGCGAATCGCTTCATTGAAATCTGCCAGTGCCTCCTCGGTTCTCTTGAGGGCGATCAGCGAAACGCCGCGATTGTAGTGAAGGGCTGCGGCGTCGGGTGCGATCTTGAGAGCGGCCGAATAGTCCCGAACGGCTTTCTCATTATCGAGCAGCTGCCCATACACACGTGCTCTCATCGTCAGGGCGTCGATGTTGGAAAGATCGAGCCGGAGAACCACGTCGAGGTCCTGTAGAGCGAGTGCGGGCTGGCCGGCGAGGCCATGAACGAGCGCCCGATAGTAGCGTGCCTTGTCGAATTCCGGCGCAATCGCGATTGCGTGGTCGAGGTCGGCGAATGCCGATCGGAAGTCGCCCTTGGCGCCGTACGCCACCCCCCTGTGGGTCAGGGCGTTGACGTTGTCCGGACCGAGTTGAAGGGCGGCGCCGAAATCCGCGATTGCGGCGTCGAACTCGCCGCGCCGGGTATAGAGGATGATCCCGCGATTGAGGTGAGCGGTGATGTACTTCTCGTTCAATGCGATCGAACGCGAGTAGTCTTCGAAGGCCTTGTCCGCCTCCTCTATGGAATGATAGGCAAAGCCGCGCTGGAAAAAGGCAAAGTAGTCGTTCGGATTGAGCCGGATCGCCTCGTTGAAGTCGTTGATCGCGCGCTGTGCCTCGCCGCGCGCCAGGAACAGCCCACCGCGCATCGTCCAGGCCCTGTCGTCCCGCGGATTGATGCGGATGGCCTCGTTCAGGTCCGAGAGGGCAAGGTCGAATTCCTTCTTCATCACATAGGCATTGCCACGCTGGTAGCGCGCCTTCGCGACCTGCTCCCAATGCCGGACGGCTTCCGGTTCGCGTGATTCCAGCTTGAGGACGTCTCCGACCACGAGGCCCTGGCGCAGCGCCTCCGAAAAATCGGCAATCGCCCGGTCGGGATCGCCTTTCTCCCGCCAGGCAATGCCGCGATTGATCAGGACGTTGATCTTCTTCGGATCGATGGCAAGAGCGCGCGTGAAATCGTCGATCGCCTGATCGTAGAGGCCCTTCTTCGAATAGTAGACGATGCCACGGTAGAAAAGCGGATGAAGGTCCTTGGCATTGAGCCGGTGGGCCTCGGTATAGTCGGCGATCGCGTTGTCAGGCTGGTTGGCCGAGTCGTACGCGACGCCGCGATTCAAATAGGAAGAGGCGTTACCGGGCGACAGCCTGATCGCTTCCGTCCAGTCGGGAATGGCCGCCGCATGGTCGCCCAGGGACATCCTGGCCGAGGCACGGCCGATAAAGGGGTCCGCCACGGCCGGGTTGAGGCGGATCGACCGCTCGAAATCGGCGATCGCGGCAGCGAGCCACTGCTTCGAATGCGCCGGGTCTCGCGGCGCCTTGTCGAAATACACCAGACCTCTCTGGTAGTGGATACTCGCGGCCTGGGTACTTGCATCGACAAGCTTGAAACTGTTGGCGGTCACGCCTGTCCGTTGCAGGTCCGTCACCGGCACGAGATCCTGGCCGAAGCACTCCAGGGCCGAGCCGTAGTCCTTCAGGGCAGCGTCGAGCTTGCCTTCCTTTCTGTTCACCGAGCCGCGTCCGAGCCAGGCGCCGATTTCGCAGCGGTTGATCCTGAGGGCCGAATCGAAATCGGCGAGGGCGCCCTCGTCGTTGAATTTGCTCGACGACAGAAGCAATCCGCGCCCGACATAGGCGTACGAGGCGTCAGGCGCGAGACGAATCGCCATGGAAAAGTCGATAAGAGCCTGCGTGGAGTCCGACAGCGTCTGATAGATCACGCCCCGCTGAAAGATCAGGGGGGCGGAAGGCGCACTCGAGCGCACAGCCTCGTTGAAGAGGCTCAACGCCTGCTTGTAGTCGGATACCGCATCCTCCGCCCCGCCCCGGCTCTCCCGCGCCCGGCCCCGGTTGAAGAACGCCAGCCCGAGGGCCGGCCCCTTGAGGGAACGGCTGGCGATGGCCTCATCGCAGTACAGCGCCTTTTGATCGGCATCGGCGCCATGACCCGCGAGACACAGATCGGTGGATTGATGCGCGCCGGGCTGGGCCGCGGCGCCCCCGGCGATCCCCAGGCCTGCCGCGAGCAGGACCGCCACGGCCTTCCGCGGGCTGCCGCAGGGAACGACAAGATGATTCAGGCAGGACAACAGTGTCCGTGACATCCGCAAGCGCTCGCAGGTTGGTTGGCGACAAAACGCGTTACGCCAGGCCGAACGGCCTGGCTATTGTCGAGTGACGTCGATGCCGACGGGCGAGAACCATCCATTCTGGAACCAGATCAAGCGACGCTCATCGACCTCATCCACAGGCATCGGTGCCCGCCGCATCGCGAGCCGGATGACAATGCACGAGCGCAGGGACATGGCTCACCGAGCTGCGGCGCGACGAT
>CAWUOG010000242.1:0-4874 GCA_963923875.1 uncultured Alphaproteobacteria bacterium | reverse complement strand
ATCTGAAGAAGGAGCTCGACGCGGCCAAGGCCAACTACCAGGTCATCGAGTATCCCGGCGCGGTGCATGCCTTCACCAACCCGGAAGCGACGGCATTGGGCGAAAAGTTCAAGCTCCCGCTCAAGTACGATGCCAAGGCCGACCAGGAGTCGAAGGCCGAAGCGGCCAAGCTGTTCGCTGCGACTCTCAAGAACTAGCCACATCCGCCACCGACGAAAAAGGCCGCCTGCGAAGGCGGCCTTTTTTATTCGCGCTCCCTCGCCCCGGCGTGCGGAGGCCCATCTGTCAGGCGATGTGATCGAGCGCCAGGTACTCGGGGCTCTGCATCTCCATCAGGCGCGACACGGTGCGCTGGAACTCGAAGGCGCCGTCGCCGTCGACATAGAGCTTGTCGGGTGAGGTGGCGGCCGAGCAGACGAACTTCACCTTCTTCTCGTAGAAGCTGTCGATCATGGTCACGAAGCGCGCGGCCTTGTCCCGGTTGTCCGGCCCCATCTTCGGGATCTCGGCCAGGATCACGGTATGGAAATGCTCGGCGATGCACAGGAAATCGGCGGCACCCATCGGCTTGGCGCACCAGTCCAGGAAGTGCGCCATGGCGCAGCCCGGCGCAGCGCGCGGCACCTCGACGTCGCGACCCTGGGTGCGCAACACGCGCGGCTCGCCGTCGGCGCCGTCGGTCATGGCCCGGAACGCCTCGTCGAGCTTCTTGTCCGCCCAGGCGCCGAGCGGGGTCAGGTAGACATCGAGATTGCGCAGGCGCTCCATGCGGTAGTCCTGGGCGCCGCCCAGCTCGAGCACTTCCAGCCGCTGCTTGACCAGCTCGATGAAGGGCAGGAACCGGTCGCGCTGCAGGCCGTTCTTGTAGAGATCGTCGGGCGCGCGGTTGGAGGTCGAGATCACCGTCACGCCCTCGTCGAACAGCACCTCGAAGAAGCGCGCGAGGATCATCGCATCGGCGATGTTGGTGACCTGGAATTCGTCGAAGCAGAGCAGCCGGGCCTCCGCCGCAACTGCCCTGGCGATCGGCACGATCGTGTCGTCCTCGGGCGGCGCACCCCTGGTCGCCAGCTCCTCGCGGCGGCGGTGCAGGCGCTCGTGCACCTCGAGCATGAACTCGTTGAAGTGCACGCGGCGCTTCTTCGCCACCGGCGCGTCGGCGAAGAAGAGATCCATCAGCATCGACTTGCCGCGGCCGACCGGTCCCCAGATGTAGAGGCCGTGCGGGCCGGCTGGCGGCTTCGGCGCGCCACCCACGCCCAGCCCCTGGCCGAGCCGCGACCAGAATCCGGATTTCGCCGGATGCGCGGCCAGGGCGGCGAGCTGGTCGTGCACGGCCTGCAGGCGCAGCACCACCTTTTCCTGCACCGGATCGGAATGGATCTGGCCGGCGGCACGGCGTGCCGCGAGATTGGCGACCGGCCCCTTGCCGGTCGTGAGGACGTCTGAATCCATGGACGGCGCATACCTAGCTCAGTCCCGCGCGCCTGCCTATAAGATGCGGCAATGAAGATCGCCTTCCTCGGCACCTCGGAATTCGCCGTGCCCGCCCTTCAGGCGCTGGCCGCCGAAGGCCACGACATCGTCGCGGTGTATACCCGTGCGCCCCGCCCGGCCGGCCGCGGCCAGCAGGAGCGCAAGACTCCGGTGCACCAGGCCGCCGATGCGCTGGGGCTGCCGATTCGCACGCCGAGGAACCTCAAGGCGGAAGAGGACGCCGCGGCCTTCCGGGCACTCGATCTCGACGTCGCCGTGGTCGTGTCCTACGGCCACATCCTGCCGAAGAGCTTTCTCGAGGCGCCGGTGCTGGGCTGCATCAACATCCACGGCTCGTTGCTGCCGCGCTGGCGCGGCGCGGCACCGATCCATCGCGCCATCCTGGCGGGCGACGCCGAGACCGGGGTCACCATCATGCGCATGGACGAAGGCCTCGACACCGGCCCGATGCTGCTGGCGGAACGCACGCCGATCTCGGCCGGCGACACCGCCCAGTCGGTGCACGACCGGCTGGCCGAGCTGGGCGGCCGGCTGATCGTCTCGACCCTCGACGGGCTGATGCGGCGCACGATCGAGCCCGTGCCACAGCCGGACGCCGGCGTCACCTACGCCCACAAGCTCGGCAAGGAGGAGGGCGTGCTCGACTGGCGCCGGCCGGCCGCCGAGCTCGAGCGCAAGGTGCGGGCGTTCCATCCTTGGCCCGGCACCTGGTTCGACGTCCCAGTGGACGGAAAACTCGAGCGAATCAAAGTCCTGTCGGCCACCCTGGCGCTGGCCGGCGGTGCGCCGGGCACGCTCAACATCGCGCGCGACGGCTATCCCGTGGTGACGTGCGGCGTCGGCGGGCTGCGGCTTGGCCGCCTGCAGCGCGCCGGCAAGGCGGCGACGGACGCCGACGCCTTCCTGCGCGGCTTCGCCCTGGCGGCGGGAACCGTGCTGCCCTCGCCCGCCGTTACGACGCTGCCCCAGAGCCGGACACCCTGACGCCGTGCCGCGCTACAGGATCAAGGTCGAGTACGACGGCGGCCCCTTCGTCGGCTGGCAGCGCCAGGACACCGGCCCCTCGATCCAGGGGGCGGTGGAGGACGCGGTGTTCGCCTTCTCGGGCGAGCGCGTTCACGTCCAGTGCGCGGGCCGTACCGACGCCGGCGTCCATGCGCGGGGCCAGGTCGCCCATTTCGATCTCGCCGCCGACAAGCGCACCGAAGAGGTGCGCGGCGCGCTGAACTATCACCTCAAGCCCAATCCGATCGCGGTGCCGACGGTCGAGATCGCGATGCCGGATTTCCATGCCCGCTTCTCGGCGACCTGGCGGCGCTACCGCTACCGCATCCTCAACCGGCGCAGCCGACCGGGCCTCGATGCCGGCTTCGTATGGCACGTGCCGGTACCGCTCGACGTGGCGGCGATGGCGGATGCCGCCTCGACCCTGATCGGAAAACACGACTTCAACAGCTTTCGCTCGGTGTCGTGCCAGGCCAAGTCGTCGATCCGCACGCTCGACCTGCTGACGGTCACCCGGGAAGACGAGGAGATCGCCATCGATGTCGGGGCGCGATCGTTCCTGCACAACCAGGTGCGCATCCTGGTCGGCACCCTGCAGCTCGTGGGCCGCGGCCAGTGGAGCCGCAAGGACGTCGAGGAGGCGCTGGCCGCGAAGGACCGCACCCGCGCCGGCCCGACGGCGCCGCCGACCGGTCTCTGCCTGATGGAGGTACGCTACGATTCCCCGGCTGGCGCCGCCGACCGTTCAGCCCGGCAGCGGCACGACGCCGAGGAAGCGGGAGACGATGAGTGACAGGAAAAGCGACGGCACCCAGTTGACGATCGTCAGGAGCACCGCGAACAGCCAGCTGACGCCCAGCACCAGCCGCGTCACCATCATGAACCAGTAGAAGAAGAGCGCGCGCATCACCAGGTCGATCACGGTCGCGAGCTGGCCCGGCGCCAGCAGCGCCAGCGACAGGCCGCCCAGCGCCAGGATCATCGCCGGCAGGTTGGTCCAGTTGAGCGCCGCGATGTAGCGCGGATAGCGCTCCAGCCAGCCGCGGCGGCGGGCGATCTCGTAGAAGATCACCGGATAGAGCAGCCAGTCGACGATGTAGCGCAGCGTCTCGACGCAGAAGATTTCGATCTCGTCGGCCTGCGCCGACACGTTCGAATAGTAGAGCGCGAGGTAGAGGCCGTAGATCGGCGCCACCACCAGCATGACCCGGAACGAACGCAGGCAGGCGTCGATCGTGTTTTCGAAATAGAGAGGCGCGCCGGGGTCGCGCGCCAGGAACTTGACCGCACCCATCGTGCCGCGAACGATCTCGTTGGTACTCGGCACGCCGGCAGCCTCGTCAGGTCGCGAAGAAGCGGTCGAGCATGGCCTCGTAGACCCGCGCCAGCGCCTTGAGGTCGGCGACCGCGCTCTTCTCGTCGACCTTGTGCATGCTCTCGCCGACCAGGCCGAACTCAAGGACGGGACAGTACCTGGCGATGAAGCGCGCGTCGGACGTGCCGCCGGTGGTCGAGAGTTCGGGCTCGACGCCCGTGGTATCGCGGATCGCGCCGGCGACCAGCTCCACCAGCGGCCCGGGTTGCGTGTAGAACGACTCGCCCGAGACCTCGACCTTGGCGTACTCGACGGTGCCGTTGCCGCCGAGCCTCGCATTGGCCTGCTCGATGCGCTCCTTGAGGTGGGCAAGCAGCTTCTGCGAGGTCCAGAGGTCGTTGAAGCGGGTGTTGAACCGCGCCTTCACGACTCCGGGGGCGATGTTGGTGGCGCTGTTGCCCACGTCGATCGTGGTGAACTGCAGCGAAGTCGGCTGGAAATGGGTGCTGCCCTGGTCGATCGGCGCGCGAATCAGCGCTTCGACGATCGCCGTCGCGCGATGGATCGCGTTGTCGAGCCGGTCGGGGTAGCCGACATGGCCCTGCACGCCGCGGATCACGAGGTCGACCGTCATGCTGCCGCGGCGGCCGATCTTCATCATGTCGCCGAACTTCTTCGAGGAAGTCGGCTCGCCGACCACGCAGGCATCGATCGTCTCGCCGCGGTCGGCCAGGCGCTTCAGCATCTTGGTCGTGCCGTTGACGGCCGGGCCCTCTTCATCGCCGGTGATCAGCAGGCTGATGGCGCCGCCGAAGTTGGGGCCGCGCTTCTTGAGAAATCGCGCGCTCGCCTCGGTGAAGGCCGCGATCGCGCCCTTCATGTCGGCGGCGCCGCGGCCGAACAGGTAGCCGGCCGACAGCTCCGCGGCGAACGGACCGATCGTCCATGACGACAGGTCGCCCACCGGCACCACGTCGGAATGGCCCGCAAAACAGAAATGCTTGCCGTTGCCGTCCTTGTCCTGACCGACCCGTGCATAAAGGTTGGCGACGTCGTC
>CAWUOG010000241.1:0-4880 GCA_963923875.1 uncultured Alphaproteobacteria bacterium | reverse complement strand
CACGACCCTGGACGTGCTCAATGCCGAACAGGAACTGCTGAATTCCCAAGTCAATTTGATTGGCGCCCGTCATGACGCCCAGGTCAACTACTACGGCGTGCTGGCGGGCATCGGTCGGTTGACTGCCCGGACAATGGGCTTGCCTGTCGAATATTATGACGAAGAGAAGTATTATAAGGACGTCGGCTCCCGCTGGATCGGCGATTGGGGCGCCGGCGACTCGACGCCACCGGCGCCGAAGGCACCGGCGCAAAGTTCATCGGCCGCACCCGCGGCTGCTCCTGCAGCCCCGCCACCTTCCACGGGGGTCAAACAATGAGCGACGCCAACAAGCGCGCGGACAACGACCCATCGATGGACGACATTCTCGCGTCCATCCGCAAGATCATCTCGGATGACGAGGCGCGGGCCCAGGTTGCCGCGAATCAACCCGGCAACAGTCAGAGCACGCCGTCCCAAGCCACGCCGGCTGAAGGGCCGGTATCGCCCGGCAAACCCGCTGCCCCGGCACGGGGGCCGCGTCCGAACGCGAACGCCAATCCGGTGCGCGAAGACGTACTGCTGCTCACCGACCTGATCGAGGACCCGGAGCCCAAGCTTGGCGCTGCCGGACCGCGCCCGACGGCGTCCGCCCAGCCGATCCCGTTGCCCCGTATCGATCCGGTGCGTGCCTCGGAGATGCCGCAGCCATCGGTCGAGCCGGCACCCGAGGCGGCCTCGCCGCTGGTCGGCGCCGCGGTTGCCGGCGTCACTAGTTCGGCATTCGATCGACTCAGCCAGGCAGTGAAGGAGAGCGTGCCGGAGCCGAACGCGGCGGAGCCCCGCCCGATCCCGACAGGCGGTGGCAAGACCATCGATGAAGTGGTCCAGGAAATGCTGCGGCCGATGCTCAAGGAATGGCTCGACAAGAACCTGCCGCCGATGGTCGAGCGAATGGTCGAACGCGAGATCGTACGGCTGACCCGCCGATAAACCAGAGGCGCCCACCGAAATCCAAGCCACGGCGCCCGCCGTGGCTTTTTTGTTATAAGGCTGAAGATGCTCGACAAGACTTACGACCCCAAGGAAATCGAGGCCCGCCGCTATCCGGAGTGGGAGAGTTCAGGCGCGTTCAAGGCCCACCCCGAGAGCGCCAGGCCGGGCTACTGCATCGTCATCCCACCGCCCAATGTCACCGGCAGCCTGCATATGGGACATGCCCTGGACAATACGCTTCAGGACATCCTGATTCGCTGGCGCCGCATGAAGGGTGACGACGTGCTGTGGCAGCCGGGTACCGACCATGCCGGCATCGCCACGCAGATGGTGGTGGTGCGCAATCTCGAAGCCGAGGGCATGGGGCTCGCGGTCGAGGGCGCCAAGGATGACGGCAACCGCAAGCTCCTGAACCGCGAGCAGTTCCTCGAGAAGGTCTGGGAATGGAAGGCCTACTCGGGTGGCACCATTACAGGCCAACTCCGCCGGCTCGGCGCTTCGTGCGACTGGAGCCGCGAGCGCTTTACGATGGACGAAGGTCTGTCGAAGGCCGTGCTGAAGGTGTTTGTCGAGCTCTACCGGCAGGGCCTGATCTACAAGGACAACCGGCTGGTCAACTGGGATCCCAAGATGCTGACCGCGATTTCCGACCTGGAAGTCGAGTCGCGCGAGGTGAAGGGCAATCTCTGGTACTTCAGGTATCCGATTGAGGGCAGCGACGAGCACATCGTGGTCGCCACGACCCGGCCCGAAACCATGCTGGGCGACACCGGCGTGGCCGTGCATCCCGACGATCCCAAGTGGAAGCACCTGATCGGCAAACATGCCGTGCTGCCGCTGGTCGGCCGTCGCATTCCGATCGTCGGCGACGAATATTCGGACCCGGAGAAGGGCTCGGGCGCCGTGAAGATCACCCCGGCGCACGACTTCAACGATTTCGAGGTCGGCCGCCGCCACAAGCTCGAGGCGATCTCGATCTTCGACAAGTTCGCGCACCTGACAGATGCGGTGCCCGAGAAGTACCGCGGGCTGGAGCGCTTCACTGCGCGCAAGCTGATCGTGGCCGACATGGAAGCCGCCGGCCTGCTGGAGAAGATCGAGCCGCATGCGCACTCGGTGCCGTACGGCGATCGTGGCGGCGTGCCGCTCGAGCCTTTCCTGACCGAGCAATGGTACGCCGACGCCAAGAAGCTCGCCGAGAAGCCGATCGCGGCGGCGCGCGACGGGCGAGTGACCTTCGTGCCGGAACGCGGTCGCGACGACTTCTTCCGCTGGATGGAAAACATTCAGCCGTGGTGCGTGTCGCGCCAACTCTGGTGGGGACACCAGATCCCGGCTTGGTACGGTCCGGATCGAAAGGTCTTCGTAGCGCTGTCGGAGGAGGACGCGAAGGCCGAGGCCCGGAAGCACTACGGTAAGGACGTAACGCTCGAGCGAGACCCGGACGTGCTCGACACGTGGTTCAGCTCTGCGCTGTGGCCGTTCTCGACCCTGGGCTGGCCCGATCAGACAGCGGCGCTGGCCAAGTACTATCCGACAAACACCTTGGTCACTGGTTGGGACATCCTGTTCTTCTGGGTTGCCCGCATGATGATGATGGGGATGCACTTCATGGCCGACGTGCCGTTCCGGACCGTGTACCTCCACGGACTCGTGACGGACGAGAAGGGCCAGAAGATGTCGAAGTCCAAGGGTAACGCCATGGACCCGCTGGAACTGATCGACAAGTACGGTGCGGACGCCTTGCGTTTCACCATGGCGTCGCTGGCCGCTAACAACGCCGGAAGGCTGCGGCTCTCGCCGGCACGGGTCGAGGGGTCGCGCAACTTCGCGACCAAGTTCTGGAATGCCACGCGCTTCGCCGAGATGAACGGCGCGGCGCTGCCCAGGGACTTCGATCCGGCTACCGTAAAACTCAACGTCAACAAATGGATGCTGGGTGAGCTCGCTCGCGCCAATCAGGCGGTCGACCGGGCGCTGTCGGATTTCAGGTTAAACGAAGCGGCGGCCGCGCTCTACGAATTCGTCTGGGGCATCGTCTGCGACTGGTACGTGGAGTTGACCAAGCCGATCGTGCAGGGGCCGGACGGTGTCGAGAAGGACGAAACCCGCGCCGTGACTGCCTATGTTCTGCGCGAGACTGCCAAGCTGCTCCATCCCGTGATGCCGTTCATCACCGAGGAAATCTGGGACAAGACGGGCCATCGGGCGGAACACGGTGCGCTGATCGGGCAGCCCTGGCCCAAGGCGCCGGCGACCGACGAGGCGGCCGACGGCGAGATGGGTTGGCTCGTAAGATTGATCTCGGACATTCGCTCAGCCCGCTCGGAACTGAACGTGCCGGCCGGAGCCAAGTTGAAGCTGATGGTCGTGGGGGGTGATGCAACGACGAAGCTCCGCCTCAAGACGCACGAAGCGGCTATCGAGCGGCTGGCGCGTGTCGAAGGAATCGAGGCGGCTTCGGCGGCGCCGAAGGGCGCGCTCCAGATCGTGGTCGGCGAGGCAACCTATGCGCTGCCCGTGGGAGACGTCATCGATCTCAAGGCGGAAAGCGCGCGGCTCGCCAAGGAGATCAAGAAGCTTGCCGACGAAATCGCCAAGATCGACGCCAAGCTCGGCAATGCCAACTTTATGGCGCGCGCTCCGGAGGACGTTGTCGAGGAGCAGCGTGACCGCCGCCGGCAGGCCGAGCAGACCCGTCAGAGGCTGGTCGTCGCACTCCAGAGCCTCGGTGGGTGATGCCTTGGAGAGTGAACCGGTTCACCGCCTGATCTGGCGGTCGAGGTACTTCGCCAATCCCTTGCCGTAGGGTGGGCGCAACATGCGCAGCGGCCCGAGGTCTTTGGTGACCTGGTGAAACACGGACTTGCGATGACTGAACTCGCGGAAGCCGTCATGACCGTGATAGGCGCCCATGCCTGCGGGGCCGATGCCGCCGAAGGGCAGATTTTCCTGGGCCACGTGCATGATCACATCGTTCACGGTCACGCCCCCTGACGTCGTGCGACCGAGCAGCCGGTCGCGCTCGGTGGCATCCGTGCCGAAATAGTAGAGACCAAGCGGTCGCGCGTGAGCATTGATGTAGTCGATGGCGTCGTCCAATGACCGATAACCCTTGATCGGCAGGATCGGGCCGAAGATCTCGTCTTGCATGACCTTCATGTCGTCGCTGGGATTGAGCACGAGAGTGGGGGCAATGATCCGATGCGGCGACTGGCGGAGCTCCTCGTCGGCCGGATTGATCTCGACGATCTCGGCTCCCTTGGCTCGAGCGTCGTCGAGATAGCCCTTGAGTCGCGAGAAGTGTCGATCTGACACCACGGCCGTATAGTCCGGATTGTCCCGGATGGTCGGGAACATGGCGCGGACAGTTGACTTCGCCAGTTCGACAAAGTCACCGACATGGTCTTGCGGCGCCAGAACATAGTCTGGCGCGAGGCAGATTTGGCCCGCGTTCAACGTCTTGCCGTTCATGATTCTCGCAGCCGCTACGGCAAGATCGGCCGATCGCCCGAGTACGACGGGGCTCTTGCCGCCGAGTTCAAGCGTCACCGGCACCAGATTCTCGGCCGCCGCATGCATGACATGGCGGGCAATTGACGTGGCGCCGGTGAAGAGCAGGTGATCAAAAGGCAGGCTCGCAAACGCTTCGCCAATCTCGGGGCCGCCGGTGACGACGGCGATCTCTTCTTCGGAAAACGCGTCGCCCACGAGCGTCTTGATCAATTCCGATGTGGCCGGGGTCGTTTCCGACGGCTTGATCATGGCCCGGTTTCCGGCGGCGAGGACCCCCGCCAGAGGGGCAAAGGTGAGATTCACCGGAAAGTTCCACGGGCTGATTACGCCGACGACGCCCTTGGGCCTGTCTCTTATACACATCTGACGCTGCCGACGAAGGCTTAGGT
>CAWUOG010000240.1:0-4950 GCA_963923875.1 uncultured Alphaproteobacteria bacterium | reverse complement strand
CGACCCGGCCATCGAAAAGCGAGCCGATGATGCTCTCGTGCACGAAGGTGTCGCCGGCCTTGAGCCTGCCCTTGGCCGCGAGCTGCGCCATGCGCGCCGAGGTGCCGGTGCCGCAAGGGGAACGGTCGATCGCCTTGTCGCCGTAGAACACCGCGTTACGTGCCTGCGCGCGCGCCGTCTGCGGCCTGCCTGTCCACATTATGTGGCTGACTCCGCGGATGGTCTCGTTCTCGGGATGCACCGGCTGGATCTTGTCGTTGATCAGCTTGCGTACGACGGGTGACAGCCGCAGTACGTCTCCAGCCGACAAGGACTCCAGCCCGGCGTAGTTCTTCTGCGGCTCCAAGATGGCGTAGTAGTTGCCGCCATAGGCGATGTCGAAAGCCAGTTCGCCAATGCCGGGCACGTCGATCTTCACATCGGTCGCGGCGAGATAGGACGCGACGTTGGTGATGCGCACGCTCTCGACGAAGCGGCCCTGCTGTTCGTAGCGCGCCAGCACGCGGCCGGCAGGAGCATCGAGTGCAAGCTCGCCCGGCTTCGCCGGCGACACCAGGCCGTTCTCGACCGCCATCGTCACGGTACCGATCGTGCCGTGACCGCACATCGGCAGGCAGCCCGAGACTTCGATGAACAGGATGCCGATATCACAATCGGCGCGGGTCGGCGGATAGAGGATCGAGCCCGACATCACGTCGTGGCCGCGCGGCTCGAACATCAGCGCCTTGCGGATCCAGTCATGGTTGGCGAGGAAATCGAGGCGGCGCTCGCTCATCGTCGCGCCCTTGAGCAGCGGCGCACCGCCCGCCACCAGCCGCACCGGATTGCCGCAGGTGTGGCCGTCGAGGCAGGAGAAAGTGTGCAGGGCCATGATCGACCCTAGCATGGTCGGCCCGACGCCCCGAAGACGGTCAGTTCCAGCCGCCCGACGGGTCGCGGACCTGGCCGACGTATTTCTGGGTGTCGGGTTCGAGCACGAACAGCACGCCCTTGCGCTGGGCCAGTGCCTTGGCACGCTCGGCATCGACGGTCAGCTTGACCTCCGACAGCATCGCCGGCGCGGTTTCGCCAGGCTGCTGGGCAAAGACCTGCAACGTGTACTCGCCGGCGGTGAAGTCGTAGGCCGGCTGGTTCATCGACAGCGTAAAATGGTGATTCGAGGAGACGCCGGTCTGGCCGACATAGAGGCCGCTGCCAGGCGACAACTCCGTCGTCCAGCCATGACCCCAAAATCCGAAGACCTGCTCCCTGTCCTGGTCCTTTCCCTGGCGCAGCAGCTTCACGAACATCCGCTCAACCATCTTACCCTGAGTCGAGGAACTGTAGAGCAGCGTGCGGAGGAAGATCTTGGCCGTGGGGCGGTTGCCCGCCGCCTCGTAGCCGAAGAAGACGACGTTGGGCTTCGTCATGGCGAGCCGGCCGCGACGAAGCCACGTGAAGTACATCGTGGTGCCGGAGACACCGAGCGACAGGAGCGAAACGCCGACCCCGACGAGGGCCAATGCGGAGCTTTCAATACTCATGACCGTCTACCGCGATAAAAGGCGGCGGCGAGTCTGACAACTGAAAGTTCTCCACGGATTTCGACGCGCACCCTCTAGCCGGCTGGCGCGGAATGAGAAGCAAGAAACGCCTCGACGTCGCGCGAGGATTTCAGCCGGACGATCGTCTTTTCCTTGCCGAGGAACGCACACTCGATGGCGAAGCGCTCGCGGTTGCGGCGATGGGTCTTCAGTGCGTAGAGAAGAATCGACTGACGGCTGAAGAAGGCGTTGAGAAAAGTCTCGCGGTTGCCGGTGCCCCAGAGATCTTCCCGCGAGACGGTCCGGCGCAATGTACGCCAGAACAGGCGCCACATCACGAGCGGCAGCGGCAGGTCGAGCCAGATCAGCGTGTCGGCAGCGCGCCAGGTGAGATCGCGCACCTGCCCGTACACTCCGACCACGACCCAGTCGCCGTCGCGGATCTCGTTCTCGACCCTGTAACGGAACAGATCGAGCGGCGCTGGCTGCCAGCCGCGGCCCCAATAGAGCGCATCGAGCTCGATCACACGCAAACCCAGCCGCTCGCGCAACTGCTCGGCGAGCCGGGTCTTCCCCGAACCGGTGGTACCGAAAACGACGACGCGCTTCACGAATTCCGTATCTCTGTCTGACTGCTACATTCACCGCAGGACGAACGACAAGCGAATGCACCGCGCCGGCCAATGCTTGGCATGCGGCATCCCTTCCCGAATTCACCCCGGATTGACCTCAACTGTAGCGCCAAAGCGTGCGCCAGCGTAGGGTTGCCGCCTCGTGTTGAAGGAGCGTCGATGTCGCAGATCCTGTTCCGCAATCTCAGCCTTCTCGATCCCAAGTGGGACGAGCCGCGCGGCGGTTACGAGGTGCTTGTCGAGGGCGAGACGATCCGCGAGGTCTCGGCGAAGCCGATCAAGAGTCGGGGCGCCCGGGTCGTCGATTGCGGCAAGCGCACCCTGATGCCGGGCCTGATCGACAGCCACGTCCACGTCTTCCTGACTGAAGTGAATATCGGCCATCTCGAGGCGATTCCGCTCACCCTCATGACCGCCAAGGCGTCCCAGTTGATGAAGGGAATGATCGACCGCGGCTTCACCACGGTGCGCGACACCGGCGGCGCCGACTGGGGCATCAAGACGGCGGTCGATTCGGGCCTGATCGCAGGACCGCGGCTCTTCATCTCGGCCAAGGCGATCGGGCCGACCGGCGGCCATTCCGACCCGCGTCGTCGCACCGACTATCAGCAGGCATCCTGCGGCTGCTGCAACGGCATGGTCTATGTCATGGCCGTCGCCAACGGCGCAGACGAAGTGCGGGCCTGCGTGCGCGAGCAAATGCGCCAGGGCGCCGACCAGATCAAGATCATGTGCTCGGGCGGTGTCGCCTCGCCGTACGATCCGCTCGACTCGCTGCAATTCTCCGAAGCCGAGATCGCGGCGGCGACCGACGAGGCGAAGAACTTCGGCCGCTACGTGCTGGCCCATGCCTACACGCCCGAAGCGATTACTCGCGCCATGAACAATGGCGTGCGTACCATCGAGCACGGCAATCTGATTGACGAGAAGTCGGCCAAGCTGATCAAGAGCAAGAGCGGCTACATGATCGCCAATCTCGTCACCTACTTCTCGATGAAGGAGCGGGCGGCGCAGTTCGGCATGACGGCCGAGATGCTGGCCAAGAACGATATCGTGCTCGAGGGCGCATTGCGCTCGCTCGAGATCTGCAAGAAGGCCGGCGTGAAGGTCGGCTACGGCACCGATCTCCTGGGCGCCCTGCAGGTCGACCAGAGCCTGGAATTCATCCATCGCGCCAAGGTGCTGAAGCCGATCGAGATCATCCGCCAGGCCACCACCGTGGGCGCCGAGATCGTGCGCATGGAAGGCAAGCTGGGCACGATCGCGCCCGGCGCCTATGCCGACCTGATCGTGGTCGACGGCAATCCGGTCAAGAACCTGAAGCTTTTCCTCGACCAGGGTGCCCACCTGTCCGCGATCATGAAGGGCGGCAAGTTCCACAAGAACGCGTTGAAGTAGACCTCTATGTCCTTCCTGTTCAAGAACCTCAGCCTGCTCGATCCGAACTGGAAGGAAGCGCGCGGCGGCTACGAAGTGCTGGTCGAGGGTGACATCATCAAAGAGGTGTCGCCGAAGAAGATCAAGGCCTCCAAGGCGACTGTCATCAACTGCAGCAAGCGCACCCTGATGCCCGGCCTGATCGACTGCCACGTACACACGCACCACAGCGAAGTCTACATGAACCGCATGGAGGCGATTCCGCTGACCCTGATGATGGCGCGGTCGGCCGGTCGCCTGAAGCGCATGATCGACCGCGGCTTCACCACGGTGCGTGACGCTGGCGGCGCCGACTGGGGCACCAAGACCGCCGTTGAAACAGGGCTGATTCCCGGCCCGCGGCTGTTCATCTCCTGCCGTTCGATCGGTCCAACCGGGGGCCACAACGACCGCAACCGTCGCACCGATATCGCCGGCCCGCCGTGCCTGTGCTGCAACGGAATGGTGTTCATACGTGCCATCGCCGACGGCCCGGACGCCGTGCGCAAGGCCGCGCGCGAGCAGATGCGCCAGGGCGCCGACCAGGTGAAGCTGATGGTCTCGGGCGGCGTCGCCTCGCCGCACGACCCGCTGGAGTCGATCCAGTTCTCGAAGGAGGAGATCAGCGCGGCCGTCGAGGAAGCGCACGCTTTCGGACGCTACGTGCTGACCCATGCCTATACGCCGGAGGCGATCACCCGCGCCGTCGAGTGCGGTGTGCGCACCATCGAGCACGGCAACATGGTCGATGCGCCGACCGCCAAACTGATGGCGAAGAAGGGCGTCTACATGATCCCCAACCTCGTCACTTACGACGCCATGAAGCGGCGCGCGAAAGAACTCGGCATGCCGGACGTCATGCTGGAGAAGAACGACGAGGTGCTGAAGCACGGCTATCGCGAACTCGAGCTCTGCCGGAAGTTCGGCGTGAAGATGGCCTATGGCTCCGACCTGCTGGGCGCGCTGGAAGACGAACAGACCGGCGAATTCGCGATCCGCGGCGAGGTGATGCCTGCGATAGACGTCATCCGCTCGGCAACCCTGATCGGCGCCGAAGTCGTGCGCCAGGAAGGCAAGCTCGGCACCATCGCGCCCGGGGCCTTCGCCGACCTGCTCGTGGTCGACGGCGATCCGCTGAAGAATCTCGGCCTGTTCAAGAATGGCGGACCGCACCTGTCGGCCATCATGAAAGCCGGCAAGTTTCACAAGAACGCGCTGTGAGCGTGACGGTCGTCTTTGCTGGGAGCGCGGCACTCTGTGCCGCTCATGAGCGCCACGGAGTGGCGCGCGCCCAGCCATGATCGCCATCATCCGACGCCGCGCAGGACGCTGGGCGCTGAATGGGGCGGCGACGGTGGCGCTCGCCTACATCCTGACGC
>CAWUOG010000239.1:0-4969 GCA_963923875.1 uncultured Alphaproteobacteria bacterium | reverse complement strand
TGATCGCCTTGGTCGTGGTGCCGTGGATGCCCCACTTCTTCACTTCGGCGCCGGTCCGCGGCGGCTGGCAGGTTGCGGCCACGGAGCCGTACTCGACGCAGATCTTGCGGGCTACTCTCTCCGTCCACTTCCAGGTCGGCACTTTGTGAACGATGCTCTCGAATCCGCGCACGTCGACCGCGGTCAGCGGATAGGGGGTGAGCCCACCCACCGCCACCGAGGTCATCTGAGCTTCGGGATAGGCCCGGCCCATCGTGTCGCTGTCGACCACGGGCCGCTTGAGGTGCGCCGCCGCCATGAAGGGCCGCACTCCGTTGGCGCCGCCGATCTCCATGCTCATCAGTGCCCTGAAATTCTTACCCAGATGCGCCTCCATGCGCATGACGGCCTTCGCCAGGGTGAGACTGTCGGTCAGCCGCTCCTGGCCGACCAGGGGCGCGCCCATATTGGCGACCGTGCCGACCAGGTCGTCATCGGCGAGATCGACTGAATGCATAAGCTGGACCCTGTGGCCGTCCTTGTAGAGCGCCCGCATATTGAGCAGCGGCAAGTACGGATTGCCGCCGCCACCAGTGCCCAACACCCAAGCGCCGACCGCCAGCGACTCGATGTCGTCGATCGAGAGCTCGCGCAGCCTCATGCGAACACGCTCTTGAAATCGAGGTCGTAACCGAAGGCCCGTGGCCCGACATGGTCGAGGCCCCTGGGCGTCAGGTAGACTGACGGCGCCGGCAGCGCGATCACGGTGACCCGCTGGCCGTAGCGGATCGTCTCGCTACCTACCGCCTCACCGGAAACAGAATCCAGAACGCAGATCAGGTCGGGCGACATCGCGACTGGCTGTTCGTCGCGTAGCGCCAGGATCCATTCGTTCTGGAAGTTGATGACGAGAGCCGAGTTGCGGAACTCTTCCATGCCGTCGAAGCGGACGACACCCCGCAGGTAGCCATCGGTCGTACGACGCGCGACGTCGATCACCTTGCCCTTGTAGAGGAGTCTGCCGGGTTCGGCGGCGAGGAGCGCGGCAACCGGGTCCTCGTGCTTGCGCTGTGCCTCGCGCACTGCCTGGCCGATCGCGATCGCTTTGGTGGTGGTACCGTAAATGCCCCACTGCTTCACCTGGGCGCCTGTCCGGCCCTTGCAGATGGTCGCTGTCGAGCCATATTCGATGCAGATCTTGCGCGCGACCCGTTCTGCCCACTTCCAGTTCGGCACCTTGTGGACGATCGCTTCGAGGCCACGGACGTCGACGGCCGCAAGTGAACCGGGCTCGACGCCGCCGATCGAAAACGAGCTCATCTGTGCCTCGGGGTAGGCACGACCCATCGGATCGGCGTCGATGATCGGCCGCTTCAGGATAGCCGCTGCCATCAAGGGCCGCACCCCATTGCCGCCACCGATTTCGACGCTCATCAGCGCCGCGAATGATTGGCCGAGATGCTGCTCCATCAACGCCACGGCACGGGATAGCGCGCGTCCATCGGGTAGCCGCTCCTGCCCGACCAGCGGAGCGCCCATGCCACCCGCCATGCCAACCCAGTCGTCGTCGGCAAGATCGGCCGGATCCATGAGTTCGACGCGATGGCCGTCCTTGTAGAGGGCACGCATGTTCAGGAGAGGCAGATAGGGATTGCCGCCGCCACCGGTACCGAGAATCCAAGCGCCGACGGCAAGCGATTCAATGTCGTCGAGGGTGAGCTCCCGCTTGCTCATGGGGAAGTCCTCACCCGAACACGCTCTTGAATTCGATGTCGTAGCCGAACGCGCGCGGTCCGACATGCTGGATGCCCTTGGGTGTCAGGAACACCGGCGGCGGGGGCAACGCAATCACCGTGACCCGCTGACCATAGCGGATGGTCTCGGTTCCGACCGCCTCGCCCGACACCGAGTCGAGCACGCAAATCAGGTCGGGAGACATGGCGATCGGCTTGCCATCCAGCCAGGCCACTATCCACTCGTTCTGGAAGTTGATCTCGAGGATCGCACCCTTCCAGTCGTCCATGCCGTCGAACCTGGTCCGGCCACGCAGGAAGCCCTCAGTAGCGCGGCGTTCGACGTCCTGCACCTTGCCCTTGAAAAGGATCTTGCCCGGCTCGACCGAGAGGATCGCCGCAATCGGATCCTCGTGCCTGCGCTGCGCCTCGCGCACCGCAGCGCCGATGGCAATTGCCTTGGTCGTCGTGCCGTGGATACCCCATTTCTTCACTTCGGCACCGGTCCGCGGGGCCTTGCACGTCGAGGCAATCGAACCGTACTCGACACAGATCTTGCGGCTGACCCGCTCCATCCATTTCCAGGTCGGCACGCTCTCGACGATCGATTCCATGCCCCGCACGTCGACGGTGCTGAGCGGACAGGGCTTGAGATCACCGACTGCAACCGAGGTCATCTGCGCCTCGGGATAGGCCCTTCCCATCATGTCGCTGTCGATGACCGGGCGCTTGAGGTGCGCGGCGGCCATCAGCGGCTGGATCGAATTTCCGCCACCGATCTCGAGCGACATGATCCCGCGGAAGCGATGGCCGATATGCTCCTCCATCAGAGCGACGGCACGGGCGATGGTACGGCTGTCGGTCAGCCGCTCCTGCCCGACCAGCGGCGCGCCCATGTTGGACACCGCCCCAACCCAATCGTCGTCGGCAAGCTCCGACGCCGGCATCAGCTGGACGCGATAGCCCTCCTTGTAGAGGGCGCGCATGTTGAGCAGGCCCAGATAGGGGCTGCCGCCTCCGCCGGTGCCCAGCACCCAGGCGCCGACGGCCAAGGATTCGATGTCATTCAGTGTGATGTCGCGTAGCGGCATTGCGTTGCCAAGTCTCCCCGCGGCTTCTATGTAGCCGCCTGCGTCAGTCGTGACAAAGGACCAGTAACCGGGGAGTAACTGAGCAATGTCCGAGCCAATCAAACTCGTCGCCTTTTGCGGCAGCCTGCGCAAGGGCTCGCTCAACAGAATGGCGCTCAATGCCTTTATCGAGCGCCTGCCGGCCGGCACCACGGTCGAGACGATCGAGATCGGCGACTGGCCGCTCTACAATGCCGACGTTCAGGCACAGGGCTTCCCGGACAAGGTCCAGGCGGCGCAGAAGGCAATGCTGGCGGCAGATGGCGTCGTGATTGCCACGCCCGAATACAACTACGGCATCTCCAGCGCGCTGAAGAACGCCATCGACTGGCTGTCGCGGATGACGCCGCAGCCCTTCGCTGCCAAGCCGACCGCGATTTTCGGTGCCTCGGGCGGCGTACTCGGCACGGCTCGCGCGCAGTACCAACTCCGACAGACGCTGGTGTTCCTCGACGGACGACCGGTCAACAAGCCGGAAGTCATGATCGGCCAGGCAACCGCGAAGTTCTCGCCCGAAGGCAAGCTGACAGACGAGGCCGTGGGCAAATTCCTCGGCGATCTCGGCGCCGCACTCGGCCTCGCAATTCGACAGGCCAAGGCCGCCGCTTCCGTCAAGTAGGACCTTCGCTCACTTCGACTTGAGGCTGAGAATGTAGGCGGCCAGATCATTCTGGTCGCGTGCGCCAAGCTCGAAGTCCGGCATCCGGCTGTGAAGGGCGGTCATCGCGCCCTTCAGGGTAGCGTCGGTGATGCCAGCACGATTGGCCAAGGCCGGAAAACTTGGCAGTCCATCGGATCGCGCCGTCACCGGGGCGCGATCGACGACATGGCAATTCGCGCACCAGCGCTCGGCAAGCGCCTTACCGCGCTCGACGTCCTGTGCCGACGCAGGCGCAGTTACCATCGCCAGCGTCAACGCAAGGGAAAGCCAAGATGTCTTCATCAGCCCTCCAAGAATGGATTTGGTGAAGGATGGGCCGCTGTCGGCCCGCAGGCGTTGATCTAGCGCAATCTTGGGCCGGGTCCGAGGGACGCGCCTCTACTCCAGCATCTCGCGTAGCACGCGACCCGTCGCGGTAATCGCCAGCAGCGCCGGCACACCGAGCGCAGGTTTCACCCATTCCTTGGTCGCGGGCGTGTAGCTCATGCAATCCATGGCAACGAGATCGGGCTTTTGCGCCGCCAGTCGCCGCGCTGCCGCATCGGCTTCGCCTGCCCCGGCGCTGGGCGCCAGCGCCTCGGCGAACACCTCCAGCCCCGGCCGCGCCCATTTGGCCGACAACTTGGCTGACTGCTCGGCGAGCGGAATCAGCAGGCCAAGGCGGCCGCGCGGCAGCAGGCCGGCTGCCAGGCCGTTCAGGACCCGCGACGGAAACAGCACGTTCTCATCTCCCGGCATCGCCGGAAACTCGCCAGTGCAGGCGTAGACCAGCACGTCGCAGCCGTCGTCCCGCAGCTTCTGCAGGGCCTGCGGAGAACGCTCGATCACCGCCTGCTTGGAAATCTTGACGTCGCGGCCTCCGCGCAGCTTCGTATAGAGCGTGTCGGCGCCATCCGTCGGCCTTGCCCGGTCGATCTCGGCATCGGAAAGGCTGTCGAGGGCGCCCCGCAGGATCACCTTGGTGCCGGCTGGCGCCTGCCGGGCGAACAGATCGGCAATATCGTCACGGGGCGCCTGTCCGATGGTCACGATCCCCAGGGTACGCGGCATGGTCAACCCTCCAGCATGACGGCGTCGCCGTCGTTCCAGTGCAACCCCACCGCATCGCCGGGCTTCAGAGGAGAACGCGCCTCGACGTGGGTTTCGCGCGCCAACAGGATCTTGCCGTCGTCGCTTCGCACCTTGTAGAGCGTCGAGCCGCCCAGGAAGTTCGCAGTCTCGATCTTTCCCGCCAGGCGCGCGCTGGCAACCGGTACCAGACGGATCTTCTCCGGCCGCAGGGCGCGGACCCGGCCGCCATCGTCGAGCAGATTGATCTCGCCGATGAAGTCGGCGACGAAGCGAGTACGCGGATGCTCGTAGATCTCGGTCGGCGTGCCGACCTGTTCGACCCGTCCCTTGTTCATGACGGCGATGCGGTCGCTCATGGCCAGCGCCTCTTCCTGGTCATGGGTCACGAACACCAG
>CAWUOG010000238.1:0-4970 GCA_963923875.1 uncultured Alphaproteobacteria bacterium | reverse complement strand
AGCTTCATGCGACTGGAGCCCCAGACGACGAGCAGGCGGAACTGCCCGCTCTGGACCAGCGGAATCCAGCCGCTGGCATCCGCGACGATCTCGATCTGGTTGCCGAGGAGGCCCTGGTAGAGTTCGCTGCCGCCGCGATAGGGCACGTGAGTGAGCTCGATACCCAGCCGTTGCTGAAGGTCGACCATGGTCATGTTCTGGACCGATGACGGGCCGAAGGTGCCGTAGTTCAACTTGCCCGGATTGGCCTTTGCCGCCGCGACCAGGTCCTCCAGGGTCTTGTACGGGCTGTCGGCGCGCACCACGATGCCGTGCGCCGAGCCAGACAGCTGGATGACGTAGGTGAAATCGGTCTGGGCATTGTAGGCCGGCTGGTCGCTCATGAGCTGGGCGCGCACGACGCCCGTGTGAATTTGCGCCAGGACGTACCCGTCTGGCTTGGAATCCTTCAGGACGACCGCGCCCAGTGAGCCGTTGGCGCCGGGCTTGTTGTCGGGCACCACGGTTTGCCCCAGCCTCTTGCCGGCCTGGTCGGCGATGGTGCGCAGGAAGGCGTCCGCCGATGCTCCCGGCGGCCAGGGGATCACCAGTCTGATCGTGCGGTTGGGAAAGTCGCCCTGGGCCCGCGCAACGGCGGGCGCGGCCAATGCGGACGCAAGAACGGTGCGGCGCGTGACAGGACGCATCGAGGTTCCTTCCTGATCTTCACTTCCCACCTCATGTTCCCCGTCGCAACGAGACCCCGTCAAGCCGCCGTTCCGCAGTGCGCGGAGCGACTGGATGCGATTGCGGGTGGTCTTTGCTAGCCTTCGACAAAGGGAGAACAGGCAATGGCCGAGCCGCGCAGCGCGACCCTTCTGACGGGTGCCGTCGATCCGGTGACGCTGGAGATCATTCGGGGCGGGCTGCGCGCCATCCAGTCCGAGATGGAGGTGCTGATCGAGCGCACCGCCATGTCGCCCTTCATTCGCGAAAAGAAGGACTATGCTGCCGGGATCTACACGGCCGACGGTCGCCTGATTGCTGGCAAGGCGCTGCCCTTTGCCTCGGATCTGGTGACGCCGATCTTCGCGCTCTATCCGCCGGAGACGATGAAGCGCGGCGACATCTACTGGTACAACGATTGCTATGAATCTAAGGGCGCGGTCACGCACACGCCCGATCAGGTGCTGGTCTCGCCGGTGTTCGCCGAAGGCGACGAGCTGATCGGTTTCTCGCAGACCTGGGCCCATTTCGCCGACATCGGCGGCATGCGGCCGGGGTCGCTGTCGGCCGACTGCACCGAGATCTTCCAGGAAGGCACCATGGTGCCGCCGGTTCGGCTGAAGCGGGACGGCGTGATCAACGAGGACCTGCTGCGCGTCTTCGTGCGCAACTGCCGCTTCCCCGCGCTGGTTCGCGGTGACCTGCGGGCCATGCTGGCCGCAGTAGCCCTGGGCGAGAGGCGGCTGGAGGAACTCGCCAACCGCTTCAGCGCCTCCGGCCTCAACGATGCCTTCGTCGAGCTTCTCAATCGGACCGGGGCGGCGGTACGCAACCGGCTCCGCGCCCTGGTGCCGCCCGGCACCTACCGGTTCGCCGAAAGCGTCGACACCGACGGCCACGGTAGCGGGCCCGTCACGATCCGCTACCGGCTCGAGGCCACCGAGGATGGTCGCTTCCTGCTCGATCAGACCGAGAGTGACGACCAGGTTAAGGGCCCGATCAACCTCGTGCTCAACCACAAGGCGCCGGGGGTACTGGTCGGCGTCTACCTGCTGGGTGCCAGCACCGAGGTGTCGCTGAATGCCGGCGCCGAGACCCTGTTCGACGAGGTCAAGCTGCGCGACGGCTCGATCCTGCAGCCGCGCTTTCCGGCGGCGCTCGGCCATCGCGGCGTCACCATGTTGCGGAACCTTTCGGGGTATCTTGGCCTGATCAATCAGGCCTCGGGCGGCAAGGCTGCGGCTTCACACAGCCCCTATGTCATCTGGCTGATTCGCGGCCTGTCGACGGATGGCGAGCGCTTCCTGATGTCGGACGGCGTTGCCTGCGGCTATGGCGCCCGGCCCTTTGCCGACGGCCATGACGCGGTGTATCTCGTGGCGCAGGAGAACTATCCCGCCGAGTTCGTCGATATCTCCTATCCCGTGCGCGTGCGCACCTATGCGCTGAACCCCGATACCGGCGGGCCCGGTCGCTGGCGCGGCGGCTGCGGCGTGGTGCGCGAGTTGGAGATCCTGGCGGCGGAGGCGGTGTTATCGGTGAGGCTCGACGCCATCGAGTTTCCGCCGTGGGGCACAGCCGGGGGACAGTCGGGACGCGCCGGACGGTGCATCGTCAATCCCGGACGGTCCGACGAGCGCATACTCAGGCCCCTGAGCGACGGCAACGTCCTGAAGCAAGGCGACATCATTCGCCTGGAAACGGGCGGCGGTGGCGGCTGGGGGCATCCATTCGACCGAGAGGAAAGCCGGGTACTCGCCGACGTGCGCGGCGGTTTCGTCAGTCGCGAAAGCGCCGAACGCGACTACGGCGTGATCCTGGACGCCGACGGTCGATCGGTCGACGGTCCGGCGACCGCGAAGCGCCGCGCCGATCGTCCATCGGCTGCCCTGTTCCACCAGAAGGGCTACCGGGAGAGCCTGTCATGACCGTTGCCCGACACGCGACGGTCTCCGTGAGGATCCGGCCATGAGCGACCGGGCGATCATCGGCGTCGACACCGGCGGCACATTCACCGACGTCACGCTCTACGATCCGGCGAGCGGCCGCCTGATCGTCGGCAAGACTCCGTCGACACCGCACGATCCGTCCGAAGGGTTCGGCAACGGCCTGGGCACGGTGCTCGCCGAAGCGCGACTCGGCGGCGAGGCGGTCGGCCGGGTGCTGCACGGTACGACTGTCGCCACCAACCTGATCCTCGAGCGCAAGGGGCCGAAGGCGGCGCTGATCGTGAGCGCGGGATTCCGGTATGTGCTGGAGATCGGACGCCACGACATTCCGCGCCGCGCCAATCTCTTTGCCTGGCAGAAGCCGCCGCGGCCCGTGCCGCCCGAGCACATCTGGGAGGCGCGCGGTCGCATCGCGCCGGACGGTGTGGAGATCGAACCGCTCGATGAGGCGGCGGTCCGCCGCGCCGCACGCGAGATCAGGACGGAAGGCATCGCCACGGTCGCCGTGGTGCTGCTGCACTCCTATGCCAACGCCGCGCACGAGAAGCGTATCGCCGAAATCCTGCGAGAGGAGCATCCCGACGCGCAGGTCTCGCTTTCGGCCGAGGTGCTGCCCGTGTTGCGCGAGTACGAGCGCAGCGTCGTGACGCTGCTCAATGCCTACGTCATGCCGGTGGTCTCCACTTACGTCGAGAAACTGGAACAGCGTGCCGATCAGCAGGGCATCTCCGCGCCGTTGCTGCTGATGAAGAGCTCGGGTGGCGTCGCCAGCACGCGCGCGATCCGCCGTACGCCGGTCGAGACGGCGCTGTCAGGGCCGGCCGCCGGCATCGTTGGCGCGGCCTTTGTCGCCGAGCAGGCGGGCTTCGGCGATCTCATCACCATCGACATCGGCGGGACCTCGGCCGACATCGCGCTGGTGCGCGGCGGCGCGCCCGGTCTCACCACCACGGGCCGCATCGCCGATTGGCGCGTGACGCTGCCGATGGTTGATCTCACGACCATAGGCGCAGGCGGCGGCTCCTTGGCGCGTCTGTCGGAAACCTCCGGGCTGGTCGTCGGCCCGCAGAGCGCGGGCGCTGTCCCGGGCCCGGTGTGCTACGGCCGCGGAGGCACCCAGCCCACTGTGACCGACGCGCATCTCGCCCTGGGGCACCTGCCTGACGGGCTGCTCGATGGCAGCTTCACGCTCGACCGCGGCGCCGCTCGCCGCGCCATCGACGAAAAGATCGCCCGCCCGCTCGGTCTTTCGGTCGACGAGGCCGCGCGCGGCATTCTCGAGATCATCGACAGCACCATGCTGGGAGCGATTCGCGTGGTTTCGGTCGAGCGCGGCCACGATCCTCGCGACTTCGCTTTGGTGCCGTTCGGCGGGGCCGGTCCGCTGCATGGAGGGGCGCTTTCGCGGCTGATCGGCTGCCCGGTGCAGCTTGTACCGCCGGCGCCGGGTGTGCTCTCGGCCCTGGGTCTGCTGGCCTCCAGTCTTCGCGCCGAGTTCTCCCGCAGCTGCGTGCAGCGCAAGGGCCGCTTCGATCTCGACCAGATCGGTGAGGTGTTTGCGGGGCTGCAGCGCGATGCGTCCGACTGGCTGACTGCCGAAGGCGTCGACGAAAAGGCACGCCGGCTGTCGTGGCATGCCAGCCTGCGTTACGAGGACCAGGGGAGCGAGCTTACGCTGCCGTGGCCGAGCCAGGTGACTGACCGAGCCGCACTGGACGCGACGATCGCGGCCTTCCACGCCGAGCACGAGCGCCTCTACAGCTTCCGGCTCGATGAGGTGCCGGTGGAAATCGTAACCTTGCGCGTCGATGCCGTGGGCCTTTTGCCCGCGCTCAGGCTCGGCGAGATTCCGGCACGGGGGCCTGCGTCCGACGCCATCGTCGGTCGACAGCGGATTTCGCTGGCGAGCGGGGGAGTGGAGGCGCCGGTCTACGATCGCGCCAGGCTCGGCGCCGGCGTCACCTTCGAGGGCCCGGCGATCGTCAAGCAACTCGACGCCACGACGCTTCTGCTGCCCGGGCAGACGGCGGAGGTTCACAAGTTCGGCTCTCTCATCGTGCGAGAGACGGCGGCCTGAGCATCAACCTCGAGGGAAGCCCTCTGCTGGACGATACCCAGCCGCTTCAGCGCGCTCTCGCTGGTGTGGTGCAGTGCGAGCCTGTGGCTGACTGGGGCGATCAGCGACGGGGATCAGGCATCACTATGTATTATTCGGCCACCAAAGGGGCCGGTGATTGACCCGGCCAACTACGGGAAATGTCGGGAAAATGTCTCGCCCGCACCGGAAAGAGAGAATCGCGAGCAGGGAGATGGCTG
>CAWUOG010000237.1:0-4994 GCA_963923875.1 uncultured Alphaproteobacteria bacterium | reverse complement strand
GGCGTGGGACGGGGCGCCTCGGGACGGGCTTGGGCCGGCGGCGGCGGCCGCGGCGGTTCGGGTTTGGCAGGTTCGGTGCGTGGCGCCGCAGAGGCGCTCTGCTGAGGTGCCTCAAAGGCGCGCTCGGTCGGGGCGAGAGGTTCGGGGGGCGGCTGCGGAATCGCGCGCTCCAGCGCCTGACGCTCGAGCGGCGGAACCTGGGTCGGGTTTTCGGCGGTGATCTCGGCCGGCGGTCGCAGGCCCGGCGTGGCCGGGGGTGTCGGCTCTGCAGGCTTGGCCTGTTCCTGCTTGGGCGGCTCGACCTTCGGCGGCGGCTGTTCGATCGTGACTTCGATCGGGTCCGGCGGCGGCGGCAGGCGTTTCGCCTGCAGGCTCATCTGCCACAGGGCGAGCGCCACCAGCGCGTGAAAAAGCAGAGCCAGGGCCATGGCCTGGGGCGGCATGCGCTCGAAGCGCAGGGTGGAGATGCTCGCGTCGTGGGTCACGCGCCTATAAAGCCCTGAATCGGCTCCGCAGGAAAGAAGCTCTCCACCCCATTCGGGCCTGATTTCCTCCGATCAAGAGCTGGGGGCCGACGAGGCGAGCGGCCTCCTATTCGGCGGCAATGGCATCCCGGACGAACTTTCCGGCATCGAAATCCTCGGCAACCTTCATGTCGTTGCCGATGAGCTTTTCGACGTCGATCCGGGCGTATTCCATGACCCCCATATCGGTGAGCGCCTTTTGCACCTTGGGTCCGAACAGGCCGATCTCCTTGAGGATCGGCACGATGCGGGTGAACAGACGGGTGCGGAACGCCTTCATCGCCCCGGATTCGTAGGCGTATTTCATCAGTTCGTCGACCGGCAAGCCCGAGCGCTCCCAGACCTCGGCCTGGTTGAATCGGTCGCGCATGAAGTACAGGGCCTCGACGGCAAACTCCTCGCGCTCGGCGCGCTCGGCATCGCTGAGCTGCGGATAGTAGTCGCGCAGCGCCATACGGCCGAACGTGACGTGGCGCGCCTCGTCCTGCATGACGTAGGCGTTCACCGACGCGGCAAGGTTGTTCTTCGCGGTATCGCGGATGCGCTGGAACGCGGCCAAGGCCAAGCCCTCGACCAGTACCTGCATACCGAGATAGGTGAAATCCCACCGGCGTTCCGACAGCGTCTGCTCGAGCAGGCTCTTGAGCGATGGCGTGATCGGGTAGGCGCACTTGAATTTCTCGTGAATCAACCGCTTGTAGGCCTCGATGTGGCGGGCCTCGTCCATCACCTGCGTGGCGGCATAGAACTTGGCGTTCATGTCCGGCACGGTGCTTACGATCTTGGCCGTCGCGATCAGCGCACCCTGCTCGCCATGCATGAACTGGCAGATCGAATGGCACTCCAGGTTGAAGCGCAGCCAGTTGCGCTCCTTCTCGGTCATCTTCTGCCAGATCGGCGAACCGAAGATCGGAATGCTCTCATCGGCCATTCCCATTGGATTGTCCGGGAAGAGATCCTGCGACCAATCGATACGGGTCGAGGCATCCCACTGCTGCTGCTTGCCCTTCTCGTAAAGCTTCAGCAGGTCGGACGAACCGTCGTCATATTCCCAGTTGAATAGCACCTCGGTGCGGCCGTCGAAGTGCCATCCGGTGATGTCGACGGGAAGCTGGTAGAGTTGCTGCGTGGTCATGGTCCGTCCCTCCGTTGGGGGGGGGCGGAAAATGACGCCCCGTTCACTTTCAGGGGCGAGCTAGCCGCAGCTGGCGAAGGCGGGCTTTGATCCAGATCAAATGCCGATGTGCCGCCAGCGGACGCAATCAACGACGGCGGGCACGAAGGACCAAAGCCTGTGCCAGCAGCACGACACTGAGATAGGCAAGTATCGCCAGCAGCAACACCACCCCGTCCGTCCAGGTCGGATGGCTGGCGATCGCAACCACGCGATCGCCCATGATGGACAGCAACAGCAATCCAGGCGTGCTGCCGAGCAGGGTGCCAAGCAGAAAATCCGACAGCCGGATGCTGCTGGCGCCCGCGGCAAGGTTGGTGAAGGTGAATGGCACGACGGGAATCATGCGAATCGTGGCAACCGCCAGGATCCCGCGCAGCCGCACGGCCGCAAGCGCCTGTGGCCATCGTGCGCCAAGCACACGCGCGAGCGCTGCCTGGCCGAAGCGGGCACCGACACCGTACAGCATCAACGCGCTCAGAAACTGGCCGACGACCGAGTAAAGCAGGCCGAGCCAGGGTCCAAACACCGCCGCCGTGGCCAACACCACGATATTCATGGGTAACAGCACAACGCCCGAGAGCAGGAAAACACCGATTACCGCGGCCGCTACCCACGGCTCGTGCCGTTGTTCGCCGAGCAGGCGTGCGACCCGCGCTACCGATCCCCAGTCGGCAAGCCCCGTGTATCGCCACGCCAATGCAAGCGCGAACAGACCGCCCAGGGCGGTGAGAAGGATCAACCAAGCTTTGGTCCGCATCGACACGCCGGCCGACAAAAGCAAAAAACCCGCGCTCTTGCGAGGACAGGTTTTATTCGACGGCTTGCATCTCTTGCGCTTGCCCACCCCTACAGATCGATTTCCTCCCGTCACGCAACTTTCAAGTTGCTGCAATCATGCAAACAGCCCCACTTGCTTCAGTGTCCTTGAATGCGGATGGGTTTGACATCTCTCGCTGCGCGGCAAAGCATGGTCGTACTCGGAACCGCGTTGTCTCGCGGGTATCTTGATCGTTCCCGAGCACTGGGGGGTATCCATGGCTCATTCAGATCGTCGTAGTGTACTCAAATTGATGGTCGGCGGCGCGCTTGCCACCGGCGGCGTAACTGCATTCATCCCGACGGCGTCGGCGCAGGAAGAGTTCGTGGTGACCAACGGCTACCAGAACTTCAAGCGCGGCAAGATCGACGGCCTTCACCCGGATCGGCGCGTCCTCAACATTACCTGGGAGGACATGGGCCGTATCAAGATGCGGGCCGCCGACCTCGTCGCCAACTATCCGTCGCTCAAGGAAGGCATGATCGTCGACTGCAATTACTTCGACTACATCGACGTCATGATCGCCAAGAAGTCGCCGCAGACGGACGCCCGCGCAAAGGCGCTGATGGACAAGGGAGCGCGCCTGACCGGCATTCCCGGCGCGCGCGAACCGATCCGCATGTGGAGCATGTCCGGCATGGTCACCCAGGTCAGCCCTGGAAATGGCGGCCTCTCGCTGATCAACGCCTCGAACGGCAGGCCGGAAGAGCCGACGCCCAACAGCGGCGAGGTGATCACCATGCCGCTGGTCCAGACCGCTGCCGGCAAGCAGTCGCTCGCCGCGCTGCAACCCGGTGACGTGGTGACGACGGTATGGACCCACCAGACCGCGATCGCGGTCACGATCATCCGCTGAGCCGCCGACACCGCCGCCGATCCCCGATCGGCGGCGAAAAATCCGGAGACGAGAAGGCTGCCCTTTCCCGAGGGCAGCCTTTTCATTTGTGGTGGCCGGGGTAGCTGGGCCACGGCCTCCGGCATTATTCTCCAGCTCCTAGTCGGGTCGAATGCGAGGGGACGCGCGCGATGGAGTATCGGCCACTTGGACGAACCGGGCTCAAGGTGAGCGTCGCGGGGCTCGGGTGCGGCGGCAACAGCCGTCTGGGACTAGGCCGCGGCGCCAGCGTCGACGACTGCATATCGGTCGTGCGCACGGCGGTCGATCTCGGCGTCAATTTCCTCGACACTGCGGAGGCCTATGGAACCGAGCAGATCGTGGGCGCCGCCGCCCGATTCTACGATCGCGACAAGCTGGTGATCTCGACCAAGGCGATCTTCCGCTCCGGCGGCGACACTGCCGAAACAGTGACTGCGAAAGTCGAAGCCGCGCTGAAGCGGCTCGGCCTCGACTATGTCGACGTCTTCCATTTCCACGCCGTCTCTCCGGGCACCTACGAGCGCCATCGCGACGTGCTGGCGCCAGCGCTCGCGAAGCTCAAGGAGCAGGGCAAGGTGCGCCACATCGGCATCACCGAGACCGGTCCTAACGATCCCGACCAGAAGATGCTGACGCAGGCCGTCGAGGAAGCCCCCTGGGAGGTCGTCATGCTGGCCTATAGCCTCATGAATCAGGGGGCTCGCCGACGGATTTTTCCGACCACCCGACGGCGGGGAATCGGCACACTCCTGATGTTCGTCGTCCGCAACATCTTCAGCAATGCCGCCTACCGACGCGACGTGATCGCCAAACTGGTCGAACAAGGAACGCTCGACCGCGCGGCGATGTCGGACGGCGATCCGCTGGGATTTCTCCTGGCCGATGGTGCCGCAGAGAGCATCACCGATGCAGCGTATCGCTATGCCCGCCACGAGCAGGGCGTCGATGTGGTCCTTTTCGGCACCGGCAACAAGGCGCACGTCCGGGCGAATATCGAGTCGATTCTGCGCCCGGCACTTCCGGCACCGGTGATTGCGCGCCTACATGCCACTTTCGGACATTTGAGCGGAGTCGGCCTCGATCTGCCCGGACCTGCGAGGGCGTAGCCGCGTCAGCCCGTCGAACGGACCAGCTTGCCGGGCCTGGCCCCGGTCTCCTCGCCCTTTTCGAAGATCGGTACGCCGGCACAGATCGTCATGTCGTAGCCGTCGACTTTCTGCACCAGACGGCGCCCGCCGGCCGGCAGGTCGAAGATCATCTTCGGCGAATGCAGCGTAAGCCCGTCGAAGTCGATGACATTGACGTCGGCCTTCTTGCCGGGCTGCAGGCGGCCGCGATCCTTGAAGCCATAGAAGTCGGCGGTGCCGCTGGTCATCTGTTGCACGGTGAACTCGAGCGGCAGGCGCCGGCCGCGCGAGCGATCACGGACCCAGTGGGCCAGCATCGACGTGTTGAGCGAGGCATCGCAGATCACGCCGCAATGCGCACCGCCGTCGGACAGGCCCAGCACGGTGTGCGGGTCCTCGATCATCTCGCGCACGACTTCGAGATCGCCGTGGACGTAGTTCGTAACCGGGAAATAGACCATGCGGCTGCCGT
>CAWUOG010000236.1:0-4995 GCA_963923875.1 uncultured Alphaproteobacteria bacterium | reverse complement strand
GCGAGCTGCGCCCAGGGCTCCGACGACGAGCGGATGCCCGAGCGGCGCGACGGCGTAGCGCCGAGAAAGGCCTCGCCTGCCGGCCGCGTGTAGACGACTGCGCCGCCCATGAAATAGGCCGAGGCGCCGGGAATGGCGAGCAAGACCGCCGAGATCAGGCCGCCTGCCGAGGATTCGGAGATACCGACCGTTTCCTTGCGCGCCTTCAGCTTCTCGCCGACCTTCTTCGCCAGCGGCAACAGCTCATCCATGACGTTCCCCTAGGACTTCTTGAGAATGCTGAGATCGAGCGTCTCGCTGGGTCCCAGCCAGATCGCGCGGTCGCGATGGTCTTCCAGCTCCTGGCCGGTATTGGGATGCACCAGCACCGTCAGGTCGCCGCGATGCAGCGTCAACCACGAGATCAGCGGCGCGAGCTGGTCGTTGCGGAAATGGACCTGATAGCTGAAGCGCGGATGCGGGCCGACCGGCTTCTCATGGAAGCGGCCCATCTGGATGTCGAAGGACTTCTCGATCCGCTCGCGCAATGCCCAAGCCGGGTCGCGGGTCGCGAGGTCGAAGTAGATGTGGGCATGCCAGTCCCGAATTTCGGGGGCCTCTTTGTCCGGAGCGCTCATCGATCTCACCCTACCACACGAAACGGCCCGCCTGTCGGAACCTAAAGCCGTTCCCCGATGCGAGGCCGCTTGCTAGCCTTCGCCCATCATGAACTTCGATTTCTCCGACGACCAGAAGCTCCTCAAGGAGCAGGTGCGCAAATTCCTCGCCGACAAGTGCCCTACGAAAGTGGTGCGCCGCGTCCTCGACGGCAACGAGTCCTTCGCCGACGAGGTCTGGAAGGGCCTGCTCGACCTGGGCATCCCGGCGACCGGCATTCCCGAGGCCTACGGCGGGCTTGGCCTCTCGCCGCTCGAACTCTGTGTGATCGCCGAGGAAATCGGCCGCGCCGCGGCTCCAGTACCGTTCGACAGCTCGGTCGTGCTTGCGACCGAGGCGATCAAGCTCACGGGCTCGGAGGCCCAGAAGAAGAAGTGGCTGCCACTGCTCGCCGAAGGCAAGGCGATCGGCACGCTCGCCGTTTCCGAAGGCGCGCAGCCGCCCAAGCCGCGTACTGTCTCGACGACCTTCGGTGGCGGCCGGCTGAACGGCAAGAAAGTGCCGGTGGCCGACGGCGACGTCGCCAGCTTCGCGATCGTGATGTCGAAGACCGCGATGGTGCTGGTCGATCTCAACCAGAAGGGTGTCAAGAAGAAGCGGGTCGAGACGGTCGATCCGGCGCGCAAGCACGCCGAGCTGGTGTTCGAGGACGCGACAGCCGAAGCGCTGGGCAACGAGGCCGACGGTTGGCGCAACCTGGAGCGGCTGTACGACGCCGCCGCGATCTACTTCGCGTTCGCCCAGGTGGGCGGCGCCGAGGCCGCGATGTACATGGCGCGCGACTATGCCCTGCAGCGCCAGGCCTTCGGTCGCGCCATCGGCTCGTACCAGGCGATCAAGCACAAGCTTGCCGACTGCTACGTCAAGCTGGAGCTTGCCCGTTCCAACGCCTACTACGGCGCCATGATGCTGACCGACGGCGGCGCCGACCTGCCGCTCGCGGCGGCGGCGGCCCGCATCGCGGCGACGGAAGCCTACGACTTCGCCTCAAAGGAAAACATCCAGACCCACGGCGGCATCGGCTTCACCTGGGAAGCCGACACGCAGTTCCATCTCCGCCGCGCGCGCCTGATGGCACTCAATATCGGCGGGCCGATGGCGTGGAAGGACAAGCTGGTGAACCGGCTCGAACAGAAGAACGCGGCGTAAGGGGAAGGAAACAGCCATGGACTTCAACGACACGCCCGAAGAAGCCGCCTTCCGCAAGGAGGTGCGCGCCTGGCTCGATGCCAACGCCACGCGCAAGAGCGACGACAGCAAGAGCTTTCGCGCGCGCAACGACGATCCGAACCTGCTGAAGAAAGCCAAGGAGTGGCAGGCCAAGAAGGCCGCCGCCGGCTATGCCCGCATCACCTGGCCGAAGGAATATGGCGGCCGCGGTGGCTCGCCGATCCTGCAGGTGATCTACCAGCAGGAGGAGTCCAACTACCTGGTGCCGCTGGGCTTCTTCGACATCGGGCTGGGCATGTGCATCCCGACCATGATGGCCTACGCCTCGAAGGAGCATCTGGCACGCTACGTGAAGCCCGCACTCCACGGCGAGGAAGTGTGGTGCCAGCTCTTCTCCGAGCCGGCGGCCGGCTCCGATGTCGCCGGCATCCGTACCCGCGCCGAGCGAGACGGCGACGGCTGGGTGATCAACGGCCAGAAGGTCTGGACCTCCGGCGCGCATTACTGCGACTACGGCATCATCATCACCCGCACCGACCCGAATGTGCCCAAGCACGCGGGCCTGACGATGTTCTTCCTGTCGATGAAGACGCCGGGCGTGGAAGTGCGGCCGATCAAGCAGATCTCGGGCGGCGCCAACTTCAACGAGGTGTTCTTCACCAACGTGCGCATTCCCGACAGCCAGCGCCTGGGCAAGGTCGGCGAAGGCTGGAAGGCCGCGCTCACCACCCTGATGAACGAGCGGCTGGCGGTCGGCCTGCCGTCAGGCGGCCTCGACGTCGACGAACTGATGGAACTGGCCCGCGACACCGAGCTCGACGACGGGCCGGCGATCCGCAACCAGCAGGTCCGCGGCAAGATTGCCGACTGGTACGTCCAGCAGCAGGGCCTGAAGCTGACGCGCTACCGCACCCTCACCGCCCTCTCCAAGGGCCAGACCCCTGGGCCGGAATCCTCGATCATCAAGATCGTGGCCGCGCCCAAGATGCAGGACATGGGCGCCTTTGCCATGGAATTGATGGGCCCCGCCGGCATCATGAAGGAAGACGTTCCGCACGCGGCCGGTTTCCAGGCGCAATGGGTCGGCGGCGCGGGTTTCCGCATCGCCGGCGGCACCGACGAGATCTTGCGCAACATCGTGGCCGAGCGCGTGCTCGGCCTGCCGCAAGACGTGCGCGTGGACAAGGACGTGCCGTTCAACAAGATGAAGTAGAGAGGCAGCCGTGAACCGCCTCGACGGCAAGGTCGCGTTTCTCTCGGGTGCAGCGCGCGGCATCGGCGCCGCCACCGCCCGGCTGATGGTGGCGGCGGGCGCCAAGGTGGCGATCGGCGACATTCTCGACGAGACCGGACGCAAGCTCGCCCAGGAAATCGGCGCGCTCTACATCCATCTCGACGTCACCAGCGAGGCAAGCTGGGCGGAAGCGCTGGACGCGACGGTCAAGGCCTACGGCAAGCTCGACGTGCTGGTGAACAATGCCGGCATCTTCAACGGCAAGGGTGTCGAGGAAGCCTCGCTCGACGACTGGCACAAGCTGGTCGCGGTGAACCTGACCGGTGTGGTGCTGGGCACGCGTGCCGCCCTGCCGCACCTGAAGAAGACCAAGGGCTGCATCGTCAACCTCGCGTCGATTGCCGGCCTGGTCGGCAGCCAGCTCGATCCGCTCTATTCGCTGACCAAGGGCGGCGTGACGCTGTTCACCAAATCAACGGCGCTGGAGTTCGGCCGCAAGGGCTACGGCATTCGGGTCAACTCCATCCATCCCGGCGTCATAGAAACCGACATGGGCCAGAAGACCTTCGTGATGCGTGCGGCTCAAGTCGGCACCAACGATACCGAGCAGGCCCGCAAGACGACCCTGGGCCTGCATCCGATCGGCCGCCTTGGCGTGGCCGAGGATATCGCCAAGGGCATCGTGTTCCTGGCATCCGACGATGCGAGCTTCATGACCGGCGCCGGCCTGGTGGTCGACGGCGGCTGGACGGCGCATTAAGCGCAGGAACTAGCTGGCGCGCTGCGGCGCACGGCCGCCGGCGGTGATGCCGCCGTCGATGACCAGCTCCTGGCCGGTCATGTAGTTCGCGGCATCGGTGCAGAGGAACAGCACACCGTTGGCGATGTCCTGCGCCTCGCCGACCCGCACCAGCGGCACGATCATGTGCGCGCGCTCACCGGGATCGATCGGCGAGTTGCGTTGGTTGCCCATGGCGCCGGTCGGGATCTTTCCCCAGATCGGCGTGGCGATGATGCCCGGATGCACCGAGTTGCAGCGGATATTGTCCTGCGCATATTCCAGCGCAATCGACTTGGCGAACAGGCGCACGCCGCCCTTGGTCGCCGAATAGGCCGCAAGGCCTGCCGAGCCGCGCAGGCCCGCGATCGACGACATCAGCACGATCGAGCCGCCACCGGCACGCCGCAGCGCGGGGATCGAATGCTTCACCGACAGGAACACGCCGTCGAGATTGATCGCCTGCTGGCGCTGCCAGTCGGCCAGGGTCATGGTCTCGATCGGCGCCATGATGCCGATGCCGGCATTGGCGACCATGATGTCGAGCCGGCCGAAGCGCTTCTCGGCCTCGGCGATCACCGCCGGCCAGCCCGCCTCGTCACGCACGTCGTGCTTCAGCCAGGCGACCTTGCCGCCCGCCTTCGAGATCTTCTGGACGACGCCTTGCCCGAGAAGCTCGTCGACGTCGGTGACGACGACTGCCGCGCCTTCGCGCGCCAGGGTTTCGGCGCAAGCCTCGCCGATGCCCGAGGCACCGCCGGTGACGATCGCGACCTTGCCGGCGATCTGGCCGGCAGCCGGGTTGGCCATCAGCGGCCCTTCCAGTTGCCCGGGCGCTTCTCGGCGTAGCTCTTGACGCCTTCCTTGAAGTCCTCGGTCTTGCGCGTCCAATCCTGCTCGGTGAGCTCGCGCTCGGTGGCGATCTCGGCTGCGTCGGCGAAGCCGCGACGCATGGTCTCGCGCGTCGACATCACGGCGAGCGGCGCGCTCTCGGCGATCTCGGCCGCGAGCTTGATCGCTTCCTTGCGCACGTCGGCGAGCGGCACCAGCACGTCGGCAAGGCCCCATTCATAGGCCTGCTCACCCGAGATGCGCCGCCCCGTATAGAACATGAGGTTGGCACGCTGCTGACCGATCAGGCGCGGCAGGGTGAAGG
>CAWUOG010000235.1:0-5031 GCA_963923875.1 uncultured Alphaproteobacteria bacterium | reverse complement strand
GGAAGATCACGACCGGCGACGATCTCGTCCGCGCGGCCGTCGAGACGCGCACGGCGTTCGGTTTTGACGTGCATGGCTTTGCCGACGGAAATTCGGTGATGCTGGGCGGCATCGCGATCCCGCACCAGAAGGGACTCGCCGGGCACTCCGACGCCGACGTCGCCCTCCACGCCCTGACCGATGCGCTGCTCGGCACGATCGGCGCCGGCGACATCGGCCAGCACTTCCCGCCCTCCGATCCGCAATGGCGCGGCGCCTCGTCGGATCGATTCCTGAAGCATGCCGTTGGACTGGTGACGGCCAAGGGCGGCCGCATTCTTCATCTCGATCTCACTCTGGTGTGCGAGGCGCCCAAGATCGGCCCCCACCGCGAGAAGATGCGCGAAAGCATCGCGCGCATCGCAGGCGTTGCCACCGATCGGGTGAGCGTGAAGGCAACCACGACCGAAGGGCTGGGCTTCACCGGCCGCCGCGAAGGCATCGCCGCCCAGGCCGTTGCCACCGTCGAGTTGCCGAGGAGCTGAGACATGTTCGATCACGAACTGCGCGAAGCAGCCGAGCACGCGCTCAGCGCCTGCCGCAAGAAGGGGCTGAAGCTGGTCACTGCCGAGTCCTGCACCGGTGGATTGATCTCGGCCGCACTGACAGCGGTCGCCGGCTCCTCCGACGTCGTCGACCGGGCCTTCATCACCTACTCCAACGAAGCCAAGCGCGAGATGATCGGCGTGCCGTGGGACGCTATCCTGGGCCACGGCGCGGTGAGCGACCCGGTCGCACGCGCGATGGCGAGCGGCGCTCTGTCACGATCGAATGCCCAGATCGCCGTGTCGGTGACGGGCGTTGCCGGTCCTGGCGGCGGTTCGGCGGAGAAGCCGGTCGGGCTGGTCCATTTCGGAGCGGTGCGTGCCGGCCACGAGCCGATTTCCGAGCGTCACGTCTTTCCGGGCGATCGCGACAACATCCGCCGCCTCACCGTGCTCACGGCGCTGGCGATGGTTTCTTCGCTGGCGGAGCGCTGACTCCGTAAAGCTGCCGGGCGCGGCCCTCGAACGCCGAGACCATGCGCTTCACAGCTTCGGCGAACAGCACCTGGACCGTCTTCTGGAGCAGCAAGGAACGGAATTCGAACTCCAGAGTGAATTCGATCTGCGTGCCCTGGTCGTGCGCCCGGAAGACCCAATGGCTGGTCAGGTGCCGGAACGGACCCTCGGTGCCGGTCGTGTCGATCCGGAGCGCCGACGGATCGTCGGCGTTGCGCACCACCCGCGACACGAATTTTTCGTGAAACGGCCCGAATCCGATCGCCAGTTCGTCGATCTCGACCGTATCGCTCAAGCGCTGGCGCATGCGAGCCGCCGTGCACCACGGCAGGAACTCGGGATAGCGTGCCACGTCCGCGACCAGATCGAACATCTGGCGCGGCGCGTAGCCCACGATGCGCCGCTCCGAATGACGGATCACTTCTGCCGGGCCGCCTTCAGCCGCTGGAAGTCGTCGCCGGCGTGGTAGCTCGAGCGCGTGAGCGGCGAGGCCGATACCATCAGGAATCCCTTGGCCCGCGCCATTGCCGCCAGTTCCTCGAACTCGGCCGGGGTCCAGAACCGGTCGATCGGCGCGTGTTTGGGCGTGGGCTGAAGGTATTGGCCGACAGTCAGGAAATCGACGTCCGCCGCGCGAAGATCGTCCATCACCTGAAGGATCTCCTCGCGCGTTTCGCCGAGCCCGACCATCAGGCCGGACTTGGTGAACATCGTCGGATCGACCTCCTTGACCCGCGACAGCAGCCTGAGCGAGGTGAAATAGCGCGCACCCGGCCGGATCGTCGGATAGAGCCTCGGCACGGTTTCCAGATTGTGGTTGAACACGTCGGGCCGCGCCGCGACCACGGTCTCGATCGCTCCTGGCTTGCGCATGAAATCGGGCGTCAGGATCTCGACCGTGGTCGAAGGCGCCGACCGGTGCAGCGCCTCGATGACCGCCGAGAAGTGCCCCGCCCCGCCATCCTCGAGATCGTCGCGGTCGACCGAGGTCACCACGACGTGGCCGAGGCCCAGTTTGCCGACGGCTTCGGCGATGTTGGCCGGTTCGTGCGGATTGAGCGCCCCGGGTTTGCCGGTCGCAACGTTGCAGAAGGCACAGGCGCGCGTACAGACCTCGCCCATGATCATGAAAGTGGCGTGCTTGTGCTTCCAGCACTCACCGATGTTCGGGCACGCCGCTTCCTCGCACACCGTGGAGAGGCCATGCTCGCGCATCAGTCTCTTGGTCTCGGCGTATTCAGGGGAATTGGGCGCACGTACCCTGATCCATTCCGGCTTGCGCCGGATCGGATTGTCGGGCCGATGCGCCTTCTCGGGGTGGCGCTCCGCCCGGCTCAACGTGGGCTTGTCGCTCGAGCCGTCCATATCATTTCCGACAGGTCGGCCTAGATATGGAGCGTCCGGCCATACGCCGCCAGTACCGACTCGTGCATCATCTCCGACAGCGTCGGATGCGGGAACACGGTGGCCATCAGCTCGGCCTCGGTGGTTTCGAGGGTCTTGGCCACGGAATAGCCCTGTATCAGCTCGGTCACTTCCGCGCCGATCATGTGGGCCCCCAGCAATTCGCCGGTCTTGGCGTCGAAGATCGTCTTGATGAATCCCTCGGGTTCGCCCAGCGCGATCGCCTTGCCGTTTCCGATGAACGGAAACTTGCCGACCTTGACCGCCAGTCCTTTCGCCTTCGCAGCTGCTTCCGTGAGACCGATGCTCGCGACCTGGGGTTGGCAGTAGGTGCAGCCCGGAATGTTGGCCGTGTTCATGGGGTGAACGCCCTTCACGCCGGCGATCTTCTCGACCACCAGCACGCCCTCATGCATTGCCTTGTGGGCGAGCCAGGGTGGACCGGCCACGTCGCCGATCGCATAGACGTTGGGCTCGCCGGTGAAGCCGTACGGGTCGATCACGATGTGGGTCTTCTCGACCTTCACCTTGGTGCCTTCGAGGCCGAGGTTCTCGACATTGCCCACGATGCCGACCGCCGAGATCACGCGATCGACGGTGATCTCCTGGCTCTTGCCGCCGGCGGTGATGGTGGCCGTGACGCTGTTGGCCCCCTTCTTCAGGTTCGACACCGTGGCGCCAGTGAAGATCTTCATACCCTGCTTCTCGAAAGCGCGCTTGGCGAAGGCCGACACCTCTTCGTCTTCCACCGGCAGGATACGGTCGACGACCTCGCACACCGTCACCTCGGCGCCCATGGTGCGATAGAAGCTCGCGAACTCGATCCCGATCGCCCCCGAACCGATCACCAGCAGCGATTTCGGGAACTCCGCCGGCACCATGGCTTCCTTGTAGGACCATACGAGCTTGCCGTCGGCTTCGAGACCGGGGAGGTTCCGGGCCCGCGCGCCGGTCGCCAGGATCACGTTCTTGTAGGCGAGCGTCACATTTGTCTTGTCGTTCATCGCCACGGCGAGCCTGCCCGCGCCCGCGAGCTTCGCCGAGCCATCGAACACCGTGATCTTGTTCTTCTTCATCAGGCCCTTGACGCCGTTGCTCAGCTGGCCCGCAACCTTGCGCGAGCGCTCGACGATCTTCTTCGGGTCGAACGACACGTCCTTCACCGTGAGCCCGAATGCGTCGGCGTGCTTGATGAGGCCGTAGACCTCCGAGGTCCGCAGCAGCGCCTTGGTCGGGATACAGCCCCAGTTGAGGCAGATGCCGCCCATATGCTCGCGCTCGACCACGGCGGTCTTCATCCCGAGCTGGGCGGCGCGGATGGCAGCGACGTAGCCGCCCGGCCCGCCTCCCACCACGATCAAGTCGAAGCTGGTCTCGGCCATGGCTTGCTCCTAGACCAGCATCGCTGCCGGTTGCTCGATATAGGCCCTGAGCGTCTGCAGGAACTGCGCGCCCATGGCGCCGTCCACGACGCGGTGATCGACCGCGAGTGTGCAGCTCATCATGTTGCGGATCACCATCTGCCCCTTGCGCGCGACGACCCGTTCCTCGCCGACGCCCACCGCGAGGATCATGGCCTGCGGCGGATTGATGATCGCGGCGAACTCCTTCACCCCGAACATGCCGAGGTTGGAGATCGTGAAGCCGCCGCCCTGGAATTCGTCGAGCTTCAGCTTGCCGTCCTTGGCGCGGGTCGCGAGGTCCTTCATTTCGATCGAGATCTGCGCCACGCCCTTCGTATCGGCGTTGCGCACGATCGGCGTGATCAGCCCCCGGTCAGTGGCGACGGCGACGGAAATGTCGACCGCGCCGTACTGGACCATCTCGTCCTCGCTCCATGAGGCATTGCATTCGGGGTGATCGCGCAGCGCCTTGGCGCAGGCCTTGATCACCATGTCGTTGACCGACACGCGAGCGTCCTTCTTGCGCGCGACCTCGTTGATTGCCGCACGTGCCGCCAGCAGGGCATCGATCTCGAATTCGACCGTCAGGTAGAAATGCGGGACCGTCTGCTTGGACTCGAGCATGCGCCGCGCGATGACCTTGCGCACCGCCGTATGCGGGATGCGCTGGTCGCCTGGCGCGGTGACGATCGGCTGGGTCGGCGCACTGGGGCGCGGCGCGGCCTTGGGAGCGGCAGCCGGTGCCGCCATCGGCGCGCCGGGCCTGGCGTTCTCAATGTCGGCCTTCACGATGCGGCCGTTCGGGCCGGAGCCCTTGACGCCCGCGAGATCGATGCCCTTCTCCGCCGCGATGCGCTTGGCGAGCGGCGAGGCGAAGACCCGCAGACCGGCCGAAGCGACGACCGGCATCGCCGGCTGCGGAGCCGGCGTGGCCGGCTTCGCAGCGGAAGGCAAAGCCGGCGGACTCGCAGCCGGCCTCGAAGCCGCGGCCGCGGGAGCCGCCGCCGGCTGGGCGACGGATGGTGCCGCGGCACCGGGCTTCTCGCCCTCTTCGAGCAGGACCGCGATGACGGCATTGACCTTCACGGCTTCGGTTCCTTCAGGAACCACGATCTGGCCGACCTTGCCCTCGTCGACGGCTTCCACTTCCATGGTCGCCTTGTCGGTCTCGATCTCGCAGATCA
>CAWUOG010000234.1:0-5042 GCA_963923875.1 uncultured Alphaproteobacteria bacterium | reverse complement strand
CTGGCCGCCCTGGGAGGGGTGGGTATTGAGCCTGATGTGAGCCATGTGCTTTCCACGACCAGAAGTCGGGGCAAACCCCGGGAAAGCGCAGGATTCTACCCCCTGTCACCTATGAAGGGAAGAAAGGACACAGAACGGAAAGGCTCGGATTCCGTCCGACCCGACGCCGCAGCTTCGGGCGGCGCTAAGGCTTCTTCTTCGAAGCCGCCTTTTTCTTCGAAGCTGCCTTCTTCGCCGTCCCCTTCTTCTTACCCTTGGCCTTGGCCGCCTTCTTGGCCGCTGCCAGTTGTTTCTCCTCCTTGGTGAGGCCGTAAATCACCGCCTGCCCAGGACGAGGCTTGAGCGCCTCCAATTGCTCGCCATCGGACGACCAGAACTGCCGCTCGCGCATGGCAAGGCGCGACTCGTCGAAGTAGCGTCGCTGCCAGAGGGGATCGCCCTTGTTCGGCGTCCAGTCGATTTCGAAGAAGTCGGCCGGCCGGACCTTGTCGGCCAGGGACGGCTTGGCACCATTCTTGACCCAGTCGGCGGCGGCGCGGCGCTGGGCATTGCGCTGACCGTACCAGCGCCAGCGGTGATGCTCGAAAACGTCGGCTACGTGGGTGGCATAGGCCTCTGCAATCGCCCGATTGCCCCGGATCATCACCATGTTCTCGTCATTGTTGTATGACGCCTTGAAGCCGAGATTGTGACTGCCGGTGACGACCATGCAGTCGTCGGAGAACGGGTCGATTACCAGAACCTTGTCATGCACGATGGCGTGGCCCGCCTTGACGATCTCCTTCTGCCAGCGATCCGCCCGCGCCATGATGCCTGCCGGGCCGACGATCTCGGCATTCATCTCCGGCGTGCGACCGGCTTCGAACTCCATCGCTTCTGCTGTGTCACTGATTACGCCACGCACGAACAGCCATGGCTTCTTGGCGCAGACCCTCGAAAGGTACTTCACGACCGTCTGTGAGCGTTCGTTGTTGGCTTGCCCCGGCATGAAGGCGAGCAGCAGAACCGCCTGCTTGGCATTGTCGATGGCGTCGTAGATCTCCTGCATGTCGGCCGGCGTGGGCACGACCTTCGCCTTGGCCGGTGGTGGAATGAGTTTGCTGGTATTGGGCGAAAACCAGACCTTCACCTTGGCCTTCGACTTGCCGCTGCCGACCGTGACGGCCGGCGCCGGCTGGCCGGCCAGCTCGCGCAATCCGTCGCCCTGCAGTGCCGAAATGCCCTTGGTCGGCCGGGCCGGAATCGGCCCCGCCGCTTCGGTATCCTTTTTGAGCTCCTCCCAATACTTGATGTACCAGCCGGCGACCTTCCCGTCGCGGATCACGATCGCATTGTTGTTCTGGGTGCAGAGGCCCGACTGCGTCCAGTTGGTACTGCCGGTGAGAACCGAGAGGGCCGTGTCGCCCTTGCTGTGCACCATGAACTTGTTGTGACCGATGCTGCGACCGTCGGGCAGATAGCGTGAGATCAGCTCGGCACCGGAACCCTTCAGTGCCTTGCGCCCTTCCTTGTTGCCGTTGTCGTAGCCCTTGGTCTTGTCGCCAGTGTTGTTCGACAGCACGACATGAAGCTTTGTCCTGGCTTTGACCAGGCGTGCAATCAGCTCCTTATCGGTCAGTTCGTAGAGCGCGGCATGGCAAGAACCGCCTTCCTTGGCCAGCAGATCGAGTTGGCTCAGCAACGCCTTCGGCAGTTCGCCGGACAGGCGGGTACGTGCGACTTTCTTCGGATCGCATAGCGCCTTCTGCAAGGACTGCACGCTCGGTCCGCCAAACTTGTCCAACAGGCGCGCCAACGCCTGCGTCGACAGGATGCCGCGGTTGAAATAGACGTCGATCGGTCCGTCCTCGCCGGTCACTTTCTCCGTCGCATCGACATCGTTCGTTACGAGAGGCGCGATCCCCGGCATCGCCGAAAAGCTTCCGCCGCCGATCATCGCTGTAATCCGGTAATGAACCGTGACGTCCCGGCTGTCGCGGTCGAGAAAGTCTCGCCAGCGAAATCCCTCGACGGGCCGTACCGTCGTCGGCTTCAGAGCCACGCTTTCATCGGTACGATCCTCGAACTCGACCAGCGACGACAGTGGCGCCCACGGCTTGCTGCCATCAGCAGGCTGGCGCTCGAGCATGAAGCCTGCGCATCCACTCAACGGTTCATCGAAACTCCAGGAAATGTGGATGACGTCGTTGTTGGCGATCGCCCTGGCAATGCCCTTGGTCATGGTCGCTCCCTGTTTGCCGTCGGGACAGCCCCTTTGCACGCTCACGGGCTGTTATCTCGACGAACGCGCGATGCAACCATGGCAGTAATTCACTTTCGTGACACAACTCTTTCCCGCAGCCCTGACTGCCCCTTTTTGTTTGATGCCCGTCGTCACTTCCTACCTGGTGCAATGGGACTTGGCCCAGAGCGACGGAGGCGTCAGTATTCCCGCAAATCGCCAGGGAGAAACCGATGCCCGACCTGTTCCCGACCACCGACGAAGCCGAGAAGCAGAAGGCGCTGGAGACCGGCATCGTCACGCATCTCGGGCCTGACTCGTTCAAGCCGGACGGCCTGCGGCCGTTCTTCGAATATCGCCCGCTCGGCCTGAAGGAACTGACCGGCGGCCGAGTCGGCGCGCACGTGATCCGCGCCCGGCCCGGCATGCATGCCGACGCGCCGCGCCACAGCCACGCGCTCGACTTCCAGTTCGTCTACGTGCTGAAGGGCTGGGTCGAGTTCGAGTACGAGGGCTACGGCACGCACCGCCTCGTCGCCGGCTCGACGGTCTATCAACCGCCCGGCATCAAGCACAAGGAACTGGCCCACTCCGACGATCTCGAACTGATCGAGATCACGATGCCGGCAGATTTCGAGACGAAGACCGAAGTCGTGTAGCGCCTTCGGTCTTTGTGTCGGGCGGTATCCGCGCGGTTCAGAACGAATCAAGGAGTCACCCCCGCCCTCCTCCCCATTCAAATGGGGAGGTGGCCCGAAGGGCCCGAGGGGTCATGGCCATCGGTCGCAAGACCTATGACCCCTTCGCCCGCGTAAGACGCGGGCACTTCCCCATTTGAATGGGGAAGAAGGCTTTCTGATTTGCCCCGTTGCTTGGCCTTGCCGATCCCGCAGACGCGGCGGATACAGTCCCCATGACCTTCTCGATCGTGGGCCGCTGCGCCCGAACCGGCATGCTGGGTACCGTCGTCACCACGTCCGCGATGGCGGTCGGCAGCCGCTGCGGCTGGGCCAAGGCAAAAGTCGGCGCCGTGCTGACGCAGCATCGCACCGATCCCCGGCTCGGCCCCCTCGCCCTCGACCGGCTCGAACGCGGCCAGGCGCCCGAGGCGATCGTGAAGGAGCTCGAAGCCGGCGACCCCAACCTGCGCTGGCGCCAGCTCGCGATCCTGGCGGCCGACGGACGCGGCGCGTTCTTCAACGGATCGAAGATCACCTCGATCGCCAAGGGCCGGATCGGCCGCGACTACGTGGCGGTCGGCAACATCCTCAGGACCACCGACGTGGTCGACGCCATGGCCGAGACCTTCGAGGCCAACGAGAAGGAGCCCCTGCCCGAGCGGCTGATGCGCTGCATCGAGGCTGGCCTGAAGGCGGGCGGCGAGCTGAAGCAGCTCAAGTCGGCCGGGCTGCTGGTGGTGCACCAGGAGAGCTTCCCGCTGGTCGATCTGCGCATCGACCTCAGCCCGCAGCCGCTCACCGAGCTGCGGTTTCTGTGGGAGCTGTATCAGCCGATGATGAACGACTACGTGGTGCGGGTGGTGGAGCCGGATAAGGCGGTGATGCCGAGTTAGACGCGACAAATTTGGGTCTTATCACCCTGCACGATCAACCAATCCGGCTGCTCGTCTACGCGCTGCCGCTCTTGCGCTTGCAGAAAGCCGCCACGCCATTGGCGAACTCGGCGTAGGAGAGACCGCCAGCGCCGGTGCCATGCGGCGCGATCGCCTTGAGGGCGCACTGGCCGACATGCTCGCCGAGCGAACGGTAGGCCTCGAACTGGCCCTCATTGAAGAACTGGTCGGCGGTCGATTCGTGCGGGAAGGACGTATTGCGGTTGCGGTATTCGGCCACCACCTCGTCCTCGTCGCCGGTGACGCTCGATTTCAGATAGAGCAGGAAGCCGGGCTCGGGATCGCCGGGGTACGTGATGCGGCCGATCGCGACATGCTCGTGGCTGCAGCCGCCGACGCCGAGCCGCAACGCGTCGAGATGCAGGTCGATCTCGATGCCGAGGTCGATGCGCGCGGTGCGCAGCAGGGGCAGCGCGGACCGCGGGCGCCCCGCTGCGACATCCGTTCCTTCCAGGACCGGTGATCCATCGGCCACCTCCAGCGTAAAAGCGACATGAAAATCGCACTCACCCGGCCGTGGTCGGCCCCGGTCTCGATCCTGGCGCTGTCGTTCCTGGGGGCTTGCGCCTCGCCGCCGCAGATGGCCGCTTCTCCCGGCGCCCCGCCGCTGGTCATGGAGGAGTTCTTCTCCGGCACCACCCAGGGCGAAGGCGCCTTCGTCAACAGCTGGACCGGCAGCGAGCGCCGCTTCGCGGTGACGATCGTCGGCACCTGGGACGGCCAGGAGCTGACGCTGGTCGAGGATTTCGCCTACGCTGACGGCGAGAAGGACCGCAAGACCTGGCGGCTGAAGCGGCAGGGCCCGGGCAGCTTCACCGGCACGCGCGAGGACGTCGTCGGACCGGCGCGCGTGTGGACCGAGGATGGGCGCGTGCGGCTCGAATACGACGTCGAACTCGGCGGCTGGACCGTGCACTTCGCCGACCTTCTCGCGCTCCGCCCCGACGGCACACTGCTCAACCGCGCAACCGTCGGCAAATGGGGCATCCGCATCGGCCGGGTCGAGCTGGTGCTGCGCAAGACCTCGAGCTGAGCAGCGGTTCGGCGCCGCGACGGGCGGACAAGCAAAAGGCCCCGACGGCTTTGGCCCCGGGGCCCTTCTTCTCCTGCCGCACCCACCAGAGCAGCCCCCTCCCTAGGGAGGGGTAAAGCTGCTCTGGATTAATTCGAGTTCAGAGCACGACCTCC
>CAWUOG010000233.1:0-5045 GCA_963923875.1 uncultured Alphaproteobacteria bacterium | reverse complement strand
TGGCGCCGAGCGCCGCGGCTGGGCGGGCGCGTGCCGAGGCGGCGCTCGAGGACGGCCGCGCCGCCGAGCGGTTTGCGCGCATGGTCACGGCGCTGGGCGGGCCGGCCGATTTCCTGGAGAAGGCCCACGACTATCTCGCCCATGCGCCGGTCGTCCGGCCGTGCCTGGCCGAGCGCAGCGGTTACGTAACCGGCATGAACGCCCGCCAGGTAGGCATTGCTGTGGTCGCGCTGGGTGGCGGCCGTGCCCATGCCGACGATGCAATCGATCCATCGGTCGGCCTGGCCGACATGATCGATGTCGGGACGCCGGTGCGGCCGGGCAGTCCGCTCTGTATCGTCCATGCCGCGCACGAGGCCGACGCCGAGGAGGCGATCGCCCTGATCCGACAGGCGGTGCACATCGGCGACGCGCCGCCGGCCGACCGGCCGATCGTGATCGAGCGGGTCGTCAAGTGAGCGAATTCGATCTCGCCGCCTATGAGCGCGATGGCTTCCTGGTGGTGCCGGAATTCCTGTCGTCCGCGGATTGTGACGCCCTGCAGAGCCGGGCCGCCGAATTGGTCGCCGGCTTCGATCCCGGCCCTGCGCGCACCGTCTTCTCGGCCCGCGACCAGAGCCATGCAAGCGACCGCTATTTCAGTGAGTCGGGCGAGGCGATCCGCTTCTTCTACGAAGGGGAGGCGACCGACCAGCCGCCCCAGCTCGCACTGAACAAGATCGGCCATGCGCTGCACGATCTCGACCCGGCATTTGCCGCGATCTCGCGGCGCCCGCAATTCGCGGCCCTGGCCCGGGCTCTCGGCCTTGGGCAGCCGCTGTTGTTGCAATCCATGTACCTCTTCAAGCAGCCCCATATCGGCGGCGAGGTCGGCTGGCACCAGGATGCGACCTACCTGCATACCGAGCCGTCGACCGTGACCGGCTTCTGGATCGCGCTCGACGATGCCGACTGCGACAATGGCTGCCTGATGGCCCTGGCGGGAGGCCATCGCGGGCCGTTGCGCCAACGCTTCCACCGCGCCGGCGAGGCTCTGGTCACCGATACGCTCGATTCCTCGCCCTGGCCTGCGACGGAGCCGGTGGCGCTTCCCGCGCGACGCGGTACGCTCGTGGTGCTGCACGGGTTGTTGCCGCACGCCAGCGCGCCCAACCGCTCCGCCCGGCCCCGGCATGCCTATGCCTTGCATGTCGTCGACGGCCGTGCGCGCTATTCACCGGATAACTGGTTGCAACGTCCCACCCTGCCGCTCCGAGGCTTCGCGTGATTCCCAAGGCCGAACTGCACTGCCATCTCGAAGGCTCCATTCCACCGAAGCTCGCCCTCGAACTGGCTCGGCGCAACAATATCGAGCTGCCCGACGGCATGTTCGATGCCCGGGGGCACTATGTCTGGCGGGACTTCCTGAGCTTCCTCGATGCCTACGATCGCGTCTGCCGCGCCCTCAAGACCGCAAGGGATTTCGGGGAGGTGATGTATGCCTACCTTAAGGACGCGGCTGCCGAAGGCGCCGTCTATGTCGAGATGTTCTGCTCCCCGGAGCGGCCCAAGGCGCTCGGCATCGGCTACGATGCCTGGCTGAGCGCACTCGAGGATGGGATCGACCGAGCACGGCGCGATTTCGCCATCGAAGGCCGAATCATCGTCGTCTGCATCCGCCACCTCGGGCCCGAACGGGCGCTGGCGCTGGTGGAGGCGATGGTGGCCCAGCCGCACCCCTATGTCGTCGGATTCGGCATGGGGGGCGACGAGGCGAAGTTCTCACCGGTAGATTTCGCGCCCGCTTTCCGTATGGCTCACTCGCATGGCTATGGCTGCACCATTCACGCCGGTGAGGTTCGCGGTCCCGAAAGCGTCTGGGCGTCGATTCGCGACTTGCCGGTGACCCGGATCGGCCACGGCGTACGCTCGGCCGAGGATCCCCGGCTGCTGGAAGAACTGGCGCGCCGCGGGACGGTGCTGGAGGTGTGTCCAGGCAGCAACGTGGCGCTCGGACTGTATCGGGACCGCGACGAGCACCCGCTGCATCGGCTGATTGCGGCCGGCGTCCGTGTGACTCTGGGGTCCGACGATCCGCCCTTCTTCCATACGACCTTGGGCACGGAGTACGATCAGGCCGGATTGGACCCGCAGGCATTGCGGCGCATCACCCGCACCGCCATCGAGGCGTCCTTCGCCGATGAAGAAACCAAGCAACGTCTGCTGAAGGGGGTATCGGCATGAAGCCTGGAAAGACACTGCTGATCGGCGCCGTGCTCGCGGCGCTGTCCGCCGGCGCGGCGCGCGCCGACGATGTGCCGGCCAACGACCTGCTGATCGCCGCGCTGTGGACGCAGCGCTCGGTCGAGTTCAAGGGAAATGCGCTGTCGATCTACGCGCTGGCGAAGATCCGCCTCGATCAGGCGCTGGCCGACAGGAGCTGGACGGCGGCGCCGGCCGAGCAGAAGGGCGACTTCTCCGCCCTGCCGCCGGCGGTCATCCTCGATGTCGACGAGACGGTGCTCGACAACTCGCTGTACCAGGTCTGGACGATCAAGGCGGGCAAGAGTTTCAGCACCAAGACCTGGAACGAGTTCTGCGAGGCACAGATCTCGCGCGCCATCCCGGGGGCCGTCGAGTTCACCAGGTACGCCGAGTCGAAGGGCGTGAAGGTGTTCTACATCACAAACCGCGACGCGGTGACCGAGAAGGCGACCCGGGAGAACATGGAGAAGCTCGGCTTCCCGATGGGCGGCAACGTCGACACCTTCCTGATGCAGAACGAGAAGCCTGACTGGGGCAGCAAGAAAGGGACCCGCCGTACCGTCGTCGCCAAGGAGTATCGCGTGCTGCTGAATTTCGGCGACAATTTCGGCGACTTTGACGATCGCTACAGCTCGAGCGAGGCCGACCGGCTGAAATTCTTCGACGAGAACGGGCAGCGCTGGGGCCGCGAATGGCTGGTCGTCGCCAACCCGACCTACGGTTCGTTCGAAGCTGCCCCGTTCGGCTTCGACTACAAGAAGTCCGACGCCGACAAGCGCAAGGCCAAGTGGGATGCAGTCGAAGGCTGGGCCGGTCCCAAGCCGTGAGCGCATGAAGGCGCTGTTCACTGCGACGAGCTATTTCGGCACCTTCCTGACGATCGGGTGGCTGGCGAAGCTTGCGCTCGACCGGTGGACGAAGGATCGCGGGATGACGCCGTCCGACACGATCCCGCCGGGCGGGTCGCATTCGCGATTCCTGCTCGGCGCCGGGTGGGAGGGAAAGTAGGCAGCCGAGGCGACGTCAGTGTCTGAGGGTGTTCCTAGACTGCCGCTTCGGTCTCGGCGTCGAACAGGTGAATGCGCGCCGGATTGAGTGCGAGTTTCAGTTTGTCGTGTACCCGCACCTTGGAGGTGGGATCGACCGAGGCGACGATCGCGGCCTTGCCGACTCTCGTGTCGAGCACGATCTCAGAGCCGAGTTGCTCGGTCACCTCGACTTCGGCCTCCATGCAGAGGTCTGCCGGATCGGATGGTCCCGCGATATGGATGTCCTCGGGGCGGACGCCGAGCGTCGCCTTGGCATTGTTCCGGCCGTTGGCGCGGCGGGCCAGCGATTCGGGAATGGCGATGCTCATGCCCGGTGCCTCGGCCCACAGCCTTCCGCCGCGTTCGGCCAGGGTCACGTCGGCGAAGTTCATGGCTGGCGAGCCGATGAAGCCGGCGACGAAGCGGTTCGCCGGCGTGTTGTAGAGCTCGAGCGGTTCGCCGACCTGTTGGACGATGCCGTCCTTCATCACCACCACCCGGTCGCCCAGCGTCATCGCCTCGACCTGATCGTGGGTGACGTAGATCGCCGTGGTGCCCAGCCGCTCATGCAGCTTCTTGAGCTCGACCCGCATCTGTACGCGAAGTTTGGCATCGAGGTTGGAGAGTGGCTCGTCGAACAGGAAGACCTTGGGATCGCGCACGATGGCGCGGCCGAGCGCGACGCGCTGGCGCTGGCCGCCCGAGAGCTGGCGCGGCTTGCGGTCGAGCAGGTTCTCGATGCCCAGGATGCCGGCGGCATTGGCGACGCGCTTTTCGATGTCGCTCTTCTCGAACTTCCGCATCTTGAGCCCGAACGCCATGTTCTGGCGCACGCTCATGTGCGGGTAGAGCGCGTAGTTCTGGAACACCATGGCGATGTCGCGGTCCATCGGCGGCAGGTTGTTGACCACCGTGTCGTCGATCGCGACGTCGCCGGAGGTGATCGATTCCAGGCCCGCGACCATGCGGAGCGTGGTGGTCTTGCCGCAGCCCGACGGACCGACGAAGACCACGAACTCTTCGTCCTTGATCTCGAGATTGACGTTCTTCACGGCGTGTACGCCGCCGTCGTAGACCTTGTTGACGTTGCGGATGCTGACGAGAGCCATGACGTTAACCCTTCACCGAGCCGGTCAGGCCGGAGACGTAATGTTCGACGAAGAAGGAGTAGACGATCGCCACGGGGATCGATCCCAGCAGCGCGCCCGCCATCAACGAGCCCCAGAAGAAGACGTCGCCGCGGATCAGTTCCGACGTGACGCCGACCGCCACCGTTTTCTGGTCAGGTGAGGAGAGGAACACCAGGGCATAGATGAATTCGTTCCAGGACAGCGTGAAGGCGATGATGCCGGCCGACAGAATGCCGGGCACTGCACAAGGGATGATGATGTAGACCATCGCCTTCCAGCGCGAGGCGCCGTCGATGCGGGCGCATTCCTCGAGTTCCTTCGGGATGGCCTTGAAATAGCCCATCATCAGCCAGGTACAGAACGGGATGAGAAACGTCGGATAGGTGAGGATCAGGGACCATGGCGTGTCGCCCAGCCGGAAGTCGCGGATGATCTCAGCGAGCGGGATGAAGAGCAGAGTCTGCGGCACCAGGTAGGTGACGAAGATCAAGGTGCCGAGGCTTCCGGCCCACGGAAAATTCAAGCGAGCCAGCGCGTAGCCTGCCAGCACGCCGCAGAACAGCGAGATGATCGTCGACACCAGGGCGATCAGCATGGTGTTGAACATCCAGCGGCCGAAGTTGGTTTCCTCGAACAGGTAGTA
>CAWUOG010000232.1:0-5075 GCA_963923875.1 uncultured Alphaproteobacteria bacterium | reverse complement strand
CCTTCAGCGCCAGCAGTTCCTTGGGCTGTGCAGCCACAACGAAGGCCATCGACATTGCGAGGGCCGCAACGAGCAGTCCGAGGCTTGCGCGTTTCATGACACCCTATCCCTGCCGCGCCAGTTCGGTGAAGGCCTTTGCGAAGGCGTCGCGGCCGCCATCGAGGCCAGTCTCGTTGAAAATGTCGGCGGTCAGCGACTGGATGGAATTCTGGTCGACCTTGACGCCGTTGTTGGAGAGGAACCTGGCGGCCGCCGACACCGCTTCGTCCATCGGCCCGCCCGCTTTGTAGAGCCGGTAGTAGTCGGGGTGGCCGCCTCGGCCCATCGCCTCGGCGATCACGTCGGTGAAGTTCACGACCTTGAGCGACGGATAGACCGCCTCGGCGCCCGAGAGGGCGCGGTGGCAGGAATGGTACATGGTCACGATCGTGTCGGCGCCCGCCGCCACCGCGCCCTCGGCAAGCCGGCGATGGATCTCGCGCTCGCGGTCCTTGAACTTCGCCGCCTGGCCGCCGCAGGCATAGGAAAAGCCCGAATCCTGCTCGATCGTCAGCAGTTCGAGATTGGGTACCGCCGACAGCAGCCTGTGCATGCTCGAAAGCGTCGCGCCGATGCCGAGATGCTCGTGAATCACCACGCGTCGCCGGGGCTGGCCGGGCAGGAAATGCCTTTTCAGCTCGTCGAGATTACCGGCGAGGAACTCGCTGACATGACCGAGGTCGAATGACGGCGGCGCGGCGTCTTTCTCAAGCTCGTCGAAGTTCTTTGTGCAGGTCGGGCACCAGGTGAGCACCCTGGCAGCGCCGGACTGGCCGAGACGCTGGAAGGTGCGATGGCCGATGCGCTCGTAGGTCGGCAGATCGGCTTCCTGGAACTGGTAGACGCCGCAGCAATGGGCGGTGCCGCCGACGACGTCGAAATCCAGGCCGAGCCCGTCGAGGATGTCCATGACGTTGAGAACGATGTGCGGCGTGCGCAGTACGTTGCAGCCCGTATAGAACAGCACCTCGGCGCGGCGCTTCTCGGCCGGCGCCAGGATGCGCTTCAGGGTCTCCGACGGGAGCTGCATGCTGGCCAGCAGACGCACCGCCTGCGCCATGTGCCGGAAGCGGTTGGCCGCGTTGGTCGCGCCCACTTCGGCCGGCCGCTCCGCCTGCAGCGCCTGCAGCTTGGCGATGGTCACCCACTGGCGGACATTGATGCCTTCGGGACAGGCATCGCTGCAGCGAGCACTGCCATCACAGGCGTTGAGCCACTTCGACAATCCCTCGGCGGCCGGTCCACCCTCGCGCGTCAGCGACAGCAACTCTCCGACCCGTCCTTTGGCCTCGCCGGTATCGAGCCCGATCTCGCGCGCCGTCGGGCAGGCCTCGAAACACTTGCCGCAGGTCGTGCAGCGCTCGGCCGACGACTCGACGAGTGCTTCCAGTCTGTCAGCGTAGCTCGTCATGCGGACCTTTCAGGCGACGCGTTAACGCGCGCGACGATTGTACTGCAGTTCCTCTTGCGTCGGCTTCAACCCGACGGCGATGCGATAGCCGCCGAGGTCGCTCGGGTTGTTGTAGGGCAGCGTCAGGCTGATCTCCTCGATCGACGCGCCGCGCGGGTTCGCCGCCGAGAGCTTGTAGTCGGCGTTGAAGTCCTGGCCCTGACGTACCGCGCCGCTGCCGTCGATGACGCGCACGAAATAGGGGATGCTCGACGTGCCGGTCGCCACCGAAGGTCCAGCGTTGACGGCGATGCGCATCTTCAGATCGATGTCCATCTTGCCGCGACCCATCGAGCAGGCGGTGCCGGCGCCGAGCAGCGACGCCTCGAACATGACGTCGCGCGGATCGCGGCCGGCCCCGGGCTTGAATCGCGTCAGGGTCGCGGCGTCGGTCACGGTGAGCGGCTGGGGACAATAGAGGGCCGCGCTCTCGTTGCGACTGGAGCCGCCGCCGCACGCGGCGAGCGCGAGCGGTAGCAGGGCGGCGAGGTAGACGCTTCGAAAGCTGGTCATGCGAGGGTCTTGTGGCTTCCGTCGCACAGGGGTTTCTTGGACGAGTACTTGCACTGGCAAAGCCAGTGGTCTCCCGATTTCTCCGCCGTGTACTTCATCGGCGTGAAGCCGGTGCCCTTGTGGCTGCCATCGCAGAACGGCTGGTTCTTGCTATGGCCGCAGGAACACCACCAGTAATCTTTACCCGCCTCCAGAGACACCTTCGCAGGCACCTTGGCCGCGACAACCGGTTCGGTCATGTTGCTTTCCCCGCAGCGGCGGCTTTGTTACGGTGCCGCGCCCATCCGTGTGGAGTTGAGTCTAGGCAATGGAGTTTGGGCCTGCAAGCAGCGGGCCGGCCTGCTGCCCGACCGTTTTTCATGACCGACCCCAAGAAGCCGCTCACGATCCTGCTCGCCAGCCCGCGCGGCTTCTGTGCCGGGGTGGATCGCGCCATCCAGATCGTCGAGCGCGCGATCGAGCGCTACGACCGGCCGGTCTACGTCCGTCACGAAATCGTGCATAACCGCTATGTCGTGGAAAATCTGGAGGCCAAGGGCGCGATCTTCGTCGACGAGCTCGACGAGGTTCCCGACGACCGGCCCGTGGTGTTTTCTGCACATGGCGTGCCGAAGTCGGTGCCGGCCGAGGCCGGGCGGCGGAACCTGCTCTATGTCGACGCGACCTGCCCGCTGGTCTCCAAGGTCCATCGAGAGTCCGAGCGTCATCATGCCTCGGGTCGGACGGTCGTGCTGATAGGTCATGCCGGCCATCCCGAGGTGATCGGTACGATGGGGCAGCTGCCCGAGGGTTCGGTGCTGCTGGTCGAGGACGTGAAGCAGGCCGAGGCGCTTCAGGTGCCCGATCCCGCCAACCTTGCCTATGCAACGCAGACCACACTCTCGGTCGACGACACCACCGACATCGTGGCCGCCCTGCGCCGGCGTTTCCCGGCGATCCAGGGGCCGAAGATGGAGGATATCTGCTACGCCACGACGAACCGCCAAGCCGCGGTCAAGGCGATCGCCGAGCGCTGCGACGCGCTGGTCGTGATCGGCGCGCCCAATTCGTCGAACTCGATGCGGCTGGTCGAGGTGGCGGCAAACTACGGCTGCTCGAGGTCACGTCTGGTGCAGCGCGCCGCCGACATGGACTGGCAATGGCTGGGTGACGCGCGGCGCCTCGGCATTACTGCCGGCGCCTCGGCTCCCGAACTGCTGGTCGACGAGTTGATTGCCGCCTGCCGCCAGCGATTCGATGTCACTGTCGAGGAAGTGCGCACGACCGAGGAGAGCGTGGTCTTCAAGCTACCGCGCCAACTGGTGGCCTAGTGGCAGTCTATACCGAGGTCAGCGACTCCGAGCTGGAAGCGTTCCTCGCCGAATACGACATCGGCGAAGCCGAGTCGTTCAAGGGCATCGCAGAGGGCGTCGAGAACACAAACTACGTGCTGACGACCGGCAAGGGCCAGTTCATGGTCACGCTTTACGAGAAGCGCGTCGATCCGAAGGACTTGCCGTTCTTCCTCGGCCTGATGGATCACCTCGCCGAGCGCGGCATCAACTGTCCGCGCCCCATCCATGGCCGCGACGGCAACGCGCTGCGCCGTCTCGCCGGCAAGCCGGCAGCGATCACCAGCTTTCTGCAAGGCATGTGGCCGCGGCGGACGACGGTGAAGCATTGCGGGCCGGTCGGCGAAGCGCTGGCCGGACTGCATCTCGCCGGCCGCGATTTCGCGATCAGGCGGCCCAACGCGCTGTCGGTCGCGGGCTGGCGGCCGCTCTACGACGGCTCGCGCGCGCACATCGACCAGGCACTGGACCGCGAACTGGGCGCGGAAATCGAATTCTTCGAGAAGAGCTGGCCCAGCGATCTGCCTGCAGGCGTGATCCACGCCGACCTGTTCAACGACAATGTCTTCTTCCTGCACGACAGGCTGTCGGGCCTGATCGACTTCTATTTTGCCTGCAACGATTTCCTCGCCTACGACGTGGCAATCTGCCTGAATGCCTGGTGCTTCGAGCCCGATAACGCGTTCAACGCCACCAAGGCGCGCGCCCTGCTGCAGGGCTACGAAAGGCTGCGCCCGCTCGGCGAGGCCGAGCGGCAGGCGCTGCCGATGCTGGCGCGAGGTTCGGCACTGCGCTTCATGCTGACCCGTCTCTACGACTGGGTGCACACGCCGGCCGGCGCGCTGGTCAAGCGCAAGGACCCCAACGAATACCTGGCCAAGCTGCGCTTCCATCGCAGCGTGAAGTCGCTGGCGGACTACGGCCTGTGAGCAGGCAATCGTGAGCGAAAAGCCCGAGGTCGAGCTGTTCACCGACGGGGCGTGCAGTGGCAATCCCGGCCCCGGTGGCTGGGCCGCGATCCTGCGCATGGGCGACAAGGAGCGCGAGCTGTCGGGCGGCGATCCCGCCACGACCAACAACAAGATGGAACTGATGGGAACGATCGCTGGGCTCGAGGCGCTGAAGCGGCCCTGCATCGTCAGGCTCTACACCGACAGCAAGTACGTTCTCGACGGCGCCACGCGCTGGATTCACGGCTGGAAGAAGAACGGCTGGCGCACCGCCGACAAGAAGCCGGTGAAGAACGTCGAGTTGTGGCAGCGCCTCGACTCGGCCGCCCGGCAGCACCAGGTTCATTGGGCCTGGGTGAAGGGCCATAGCGGCCACATCGAGAACGATCGCGCCGACGCGCTGGCGCGGGCCGAGATCGCGAAGCTGCGCGGCTAGAGCCGCGTCTTAAGTCCGCTTTGCGGGCGCCGCCTGCGGCACCGGCTTTTTCTCGACCGGCTTCTCGTAGACCAGATCGAGCATCTCCTGCGCGCCGTCGCACGGATTGTCGCCCTCGACCAGGCGCCAGACCTGCGACTTGCCCGACCGCTTGAAGTGCAGGGTGCCGGCCACCTTGCACGGCGTGCCTTTCTGAACCTTGGCGACACGGAAGGCGACTTCGCCGCGGATCACGACACTATTGGTGGTGATGCGCTCGACCACGCCGTCGATCGACGCCCAGTCACCCTCGGTGCCCGGAGCGGCGCTGTCGATGCGGCCCGTCACGGTCCACAGCGCCCCCTGCTTGGTCACTG
>CAWUOG010000231.1:0-5081 GCA_963923875.1 uncultured Alphaproteobacteria bacterium | reverse complement strand
GCGACATAGATCATCGTCGGCACCATCAGGGTGCAATTGATCTTCTCGCGCTCGATCGTGGTCAGGAATTTCTCCGGCTCGAAGCCCTTCAGCAGATGGATCTCGCCGCCGCGCATCAGCGAGGGCAGCACCTTGGTGCCCGAGACGTGGGTGATCGGCGCCGCCGCGAGATAGCGCGGCGTCTGCGGCAACTCGAAGTCGGCGGCGATCGCCACGGTGGCGGCAGCGTTGTGCCGGTGGCGCCGGATCGCGCCCTTGCTCTTGCCGGTCGTGCCGCCGGTGTAGTTGATGATCGAATAATCCTCGGCGGAGGCGAGATCGATCGGGCTTGCCGCGCCGATCGCGTGGGCGGCGGCCAGCAGGTCGCGGCCGAACCCGGCCTTGCCCATGGTCAGCACCGTGGTGAGCCGCGGCGCGCGGGCGGCAAGCTCGCCGCCGCGGCCGGCATGGGTGCGCGCGTCGACCACCAGGACACCCGCCTCGGCATCCTCGATGACGTCGAGATGGTCGTCGACCGAGCCCAGCGGGTGCAGCCAGGTGACGACAGCTCCGAGTCCCTGTGCCGCGACGCCGGCGCACCACGTCTCGGCCGAGTTGGCGCTGAGGAAAGCCACAGTCTGGCCCTTCTTCACGCCGGCCGCCGCCATCGCCGCCTGCAGCCGGCCGATCAGGTCGTAGGCCGCGCGGTAGGTCAGCAGCCCGTCCTCCCAGACGAAGGCGCGCCGCTCCGGGTGTCGCGCCAATGCGCGCAAGGTCATGGTCACGACGGTCGGCGACTGACCGATCAGGGCGTTCACTGGCGTTTCCTCCGCGCTGGTCTGCCCAGCTTGATGGCGGCTCAGTCTAGTCGCGCGGAGGAAGATCGTCCTGCCTGCGTGCCGCTCAGCGGCACCGTCGCGGCGTGTGCCTATTCGGGCTTCACCCCGGCTTCCTTGAGCAGCGCCGACCAGTACTTCACTTCCGATTTCAGCTTTGCGTCGAGCGCCGCCGGAGTCGCCTGGTCGGGCGATACCGGCACCATGCTGAGCGGCCCGAAGCGGGTCACGACATTGCTGTCGACGACCGCCGCCTGCAGCGCCGTCGAGAGCTTGGCGATCACCGGGGCCGGTGTGCCCTTGGGCGCGTAAAGCCCGTACCACGTCGTGATGCCGATCTCGGGGAAGCCGGCTTCGGTCGTGGTCGGCACGTCGGGCAGGGTGCCGACGCGCTTCTTCGTGGTGACCGCGTAGGCCTTGATCTTTCCGGCCTGGATGTTGGCCGTCGTTCCCGTCGCCGGCTCGCAATAGACGTCGATCTGGCCGGCCAGGAGATCCTTCATCACCTCGCCGCCGCCCTTGTAGGGAATGACGGTCATCTTTGTCTTGGTCGCGCTCATGAACATCAGCCCGCAGAGCTGGGCGACCGAGCCCAGGCCGGAATGGGCGTAGTTGAGCTTGTCGGGACGCTCGCGAATATAGGTGATGAGGGTCTTCAGGTCGGCCGGCTCGAGTCCGGGTTTGCCAACGATCGTCATGGGCACTTCGGTGACCAGCCCGATCGTGTCGAACGACTCGACGGGATCGTAGGTCAGGGACTTGTACAGACTGGTCTGGGTCGCCTGTCCGGTATGCCCGAGCAGGATCGTGTAGCCGTCGGGCTTGGCGGCGGCGACCCGCGCCGTGCCGATCGTGCCGCCGGCGCCGCCCATATTCACCACGATGACTTCCTGGCCGAGGCTGCGCCGCATCGCGTCCGCGATCAGGCGGGCGATGATGTCACCCGGGCCGGCGGCGGCGAACGGCACGATCAACGTCACCGGGCGGTCGGGATAGTCCTGTGCCACGGCCGGGACGACGGTGGCGACGGTCAGGCACAGAGCCGTGAGTGCGGCGCCGACCTGTTTGATGGACCATTTCATGGAGACGTGTCCTTTCCCTGTTGGCAGGCGTGCGCCGGTCAAGCCGACAGCTTCGCGTGCCGCGCCTCTTCTTCCAGATAACCGTCGCGATACAGGCTTATCGCCCGCTCGTGCGTCGCCACTTCGGCCTTCCCGAGTTCTTCCCGGGGCCAGTCGACCGATTCGAAATTTCCGTAGCGATCGGTGCCGCGCACCAGCATGGCGGCTTGCCGGATCGTGCCGGACGGCCGGGTATGGGTCGGGATGTAGTTCAGTCCGAGGCCGATGCGACGGTGCGACGAGGTATTGGGACCGGACCGGTGCGGACACAGGCCGTGGTGCATGGAGAACCAGCCGGGCTGGAGCGGCATCGCCACCGGCGAGCCGGCGTCGAGCGGTTCGGTGATGACCTGGGCGGCGCGGTTGACGCTGTTCCGGACGGCCCTGGAGACATGGCTGAGCTGGCGCGGCTTGCCGCGATAGGACAGCGCCTCCATGCAGCCGGCGGCCTCGCTTGCCTCGGTCAGGGCGACCCAGACCGTGACCTCTTCCTTGGGCTCGATGCCGTAGTAGGTCGAGTCCTGGTGCCACGCCGCGATGGTTGGCGAGTGCGGTTCCTTGATGAAGAAGGTGCTGGTGAAGATCAGGATGTCCGGCCCGATCAGGTCTTCGACCCTGTCGAGAATGTGCGGGTTGCGCGCCAGGTTCGCCGCCCAGGGCAGCAGCAGGTACGGCATCGAGCGCCATTTATGGTTCGCATCGGCGTTGATCGGCGCGCCGAGCCAGGCCTCGTAGCGCGCGACTCCCTGGCGGCACGCCTCGAGTTCCCGCACGTCGAGCAGCGGAAACGGCGACAGGAACCCGTCGTTCTTCCATTGCGCGACTTCGGCCGCCGACAGCGTGCCCATGAACCTGCCTCCCCTCGGTTGACGTCCCGCGGCTCCCGGCGGCATATTCCGGTAATCGGGATTTATTTCCAAAACTATGGCAAGGCGCTCCGACGCTTGTCAATTCGGGGCGGCTTGCATGCCGGAGACGACGAATGGCGCGGACCGGTCCTGAGACATCGGCGATGGACACATCGGGCACGGTGGCGCGCACGCTGGCGGTGCTGACGGTGATGGCCGAGCGCGGCGGGGCGGTCGGGGTGACCGACATCGCCACCGCGCTCGACCTTCCGATGAGCACCTCGCACCGGCTGCTCGACCTGCTGCGCGGCGCAGGCTTTGTCGAGCGGGACGCCGCGCAACGGCGCTACCGGCTGGGCCTGCAGTTCCTGCGCGTGGCGAGCCTGGTCCGCCAGCACACGTCGTTCGCCGAACTGGGCCAGCCCGCGCTCGAGCGCATCACCGGGCAGACCGGCGAGACCGCCGTGTTCTGCGAGTATCTGCCGGACCGCCACATGGCGGCCTACGCCGCCAAGTGCGACAGCCCGCATACGCTGCGCTATCGCATCGCCCTGTTCGAGCCGCTGCCGGTGGAGTGCGGCGCCTCCGGGCGCGCCATCCTGGCCTTTCTGCCGGTGCAGATCCGGGACAGCGTCTGCGCCGCGCCCCGGCCGTCGCCGTTCTCGGGAAAGCGCGCGACCGGCGGCGCCCTGGCGGCCCAGCTCGAGGTCGTCCGGCGCCAGGGCTTCGCCCTCAGCAGCGGCGAGAAGCTGCCCGATTCGATCGGCATCGCCGTACCCGTCCGGGTGGCCGACGAACGGCCGGTCGGGTCGTTGATGCTGACCATCCCGAAGAGCCGCTACGTGAAGTCGAAGCTCAAGGCCTATGTCGCGCTGCTGTCGAAGGAGGCAAGCCTGCTGTCGAAGGCAGGGAGCGCCTGAGCTTCGACAGCAGGGCAGCTCATCGGGTCAGGATCGCGGCAGGGTCCCGATCACCTCGGCGATCAGGTGCGCCACGGTGTCGAGATCGTTGCGCCGGTCGAGCGCCATGCCGAAGCGGGCGACGACCAGGCGCTTCGAGGGAACGACCACGACGTACTGGCCATAGGCGCCGCGGGCCATGAAGGCGTCGGCGGGAATGCCGGCCCGGATGCGGTAGAGCGCGCCACCCGAATCGCCGCGGTTCGTCCAGAAGCCTGCGGCGTAGCCGAACTCCTCGCTGTGCGGCGTCAGCCGCGCCGAGTAGTCGACCCAGCCTTCGGGCAGCAAACGCTCGCCGCCGACCACGCCGTCGCCGAGGTAGAGCAGGCCGAACTTCGCCCAGTCACGCGGCGTCGCCAGCATATGGCTCGAACCGATTGGCGTGTCCGTCGAATCGAATTCCAGGGTGACCTTCCTCATGCCGAGCTTGTCGAACAGCTCGCGATGAGCAAAGGCCAGCACCGAGCGCGCATCGCCGCCGGTCCTGTCGCGGATGATGCGCGAGAGCAGCAGGGTATTGCCGTTCGTGTAGTTCCAGGCGCTGCCTGGCGCGAATTTCAGCGGTACGTTCTCGGCGAAACCCGCCATGTCGCGCTCGTTGAACACCATCTGCGCCGACGGATCGAAGGCATCGGACGCGCTGGCGGTCAGCGATTGGCCGATGTCGAGACCGCTGTTCATGCGCAGCAGGTTGTCCGGCGTGATCGCACGGCGCGGGTCCGTCGGATCCGACCAGGCCGCGATCGGCGCCGGTGCGGTCATGTCGAGCAGGCCCTGGCGCACCAGGATGCCGAGCAGGGCGTTGGTCACCGACTTGGTCATCGACCAGCCGATCACCGGCGTGTCGATGCCGTAGCCCGGCGCATAGCGCTCGGCGATCACCCGGCCGTCCCGAACGACCACGATCGCCTTGGTGGCGCGCTGGGGGGCGCCCGGTGTTTCGCTGAAGGCGCGGTCGAGTGCCTTCTCGATGGCAGGTTCGGCAGTCTCGACCGGCTGCGGACCGGCGATCTCGGGCAGCAAGGCCGGCGCCGGCGGCGGCAGGTCGATCTTCGCCTCTACCGGCATCGGCTCCTGGACGATCAGGCAGCCGAGTGGGCCGCGATAGACGGCGCGGTGCTCGCCCAGCCCGGCGAAGCTCGCCGTCACCTCGCGCCTGTCGCGGTCGACCTTGTGATGGGCCAGGAACTCGACCGGCTGCAAGGTGGGCGCGATGGCCTCGCGGTAGAAGGCCTCGGGTTCGAGGCCCGACACGAAGGTGGCCGAGCAGAGCTGGTGGCTGACGAAGCCGGCGGCGACGCCGGCGGCGCGGTCGAGACTGGTGCAGCCGCAGGCCGA
>CAWUOG010000230.1:0-5114 GCA_963923875.1 uncultured Alphaproteobacteria bacterium | reverse complement strand
CCGCGCTCTTGGTCTTCATCTTGGGCATTTTCGTTCCTTTTCAAAGGGTTACGATAGGCGGTCGAGGCAATGCCCTTTGGGCCAGACCACCGAAGAAAGGCGCTTATAGCGATGGCCCCCCACCGGTGCAAGCGGCACCATCGGGGCCGGAAAGTGGGGTTTTTCGCATGAAATTGGCAGGTCGAGTCGCGTTGGTGACGGGCGCCCAGCAGGGCATAGGGGCGGCGATCGCCATGGCCCTGGCGGGGGAGGGGGCGGACGTCGCATTCAGCTGGCTGGACGACCAGAAAGCGGCCGAGGCCGTGGCTGCCCGGATCGAGGCGGCGGGCCGGCGGGCCCTGATGCTCAAGGTCGACGTCTCGAAGCTCCCGGAGATCGAGGCCATGGTCGACGAGACCGTCCGCCGGCTCGGACCGCCCGACATCCTGGTCAACAACGCCGGCGTCTATCCCCGGGTCCCGCTGCTGCAGATGAAGGAGAGCGACTGGGACTACGTGCTCGACATCAACCTCAAGGCCGGCTGCTTCGCGACCATTGCCGTGGCCAAGGCGCTGATCGCCGCAAAGAAGCCGGGCGCGGTGGTCAATCTCGCCTCGTCGGCGGTGCGGGGCGCGGTGCGAGGGGTGCACTACAGTGCGAGCAAGGGCGGCGTGGTCTCGATGACCCGCGCGCTCGCCCTCGAGCTGGCGCCGCATTCCATCCGGGTCAACGCCATCGCGCCCGGTCTCACCGACACCGCCCAGCCGCGTTACGGCAACACCGACGCCGAGCTGGTCGAGATGGCGCGCATCACGATCCCGCTGGGCGGCAAGCTGTTGACGCCGGATCAGATCGCGCGCACCGCAGTCTATCTCGCGAGCGACGACTCGAGCGCCACGACAGGGCAGGTTCTGCACGTCAACGGTGGCTCCTATATGCCGTAGGAAGAGGAGGGCAGGCCGATGAGCAAGGGACAGACGATGCTGGCGATGTCGCGGACGGTTGCGGTGCTGATGGCCGGGGCGCTGGGCGCCTGCGTCCAGAACCAGCCGCCGCCGGTGACGACCGGCCCGATGGAACCCAATTCGTCCACCGAATTCACGCTCGCACTCACGCCCGAGAGCCTGTCGGGGTGCATCATGGGCGATCCCGGCATGGACCGTCCGATGACCGTCACGATCAGCAGCGGCCAGGCGACCCTGTTCACGGACGGCGGCATCCATTACAGCCTCGATCGCACGGGCCCCGGCCGTTTTCACGGCGGCTACTACATCGACATCACCGTCGATCTGGCGAGCAAGCCCAAGCGCCTCACCATCGTGAACGACGCACAGACCTGCACGTGGACGGGAACGGCCGGCTGAGGCCGCCCGCCGGATCTAGCTGCAGGGCGGCTGCCGGGCGCCGGTGGCGATGAAATTGTAGATGCAGGCGCCGTACTTGCGCGGGAAGGCGTTGCCGTTGGCGGCGCCATGTCCGGCAAAGCCTGCCGGATCGGAAATGACGATCGCATCGACCCCTGACGCCGAGAATGCAGATTTGGCGTCATCCATACGGCCGCCGACGTCGTAGTCATCTTTCTCGAAATTCACGACGACGAGGCGCGGACCGGGTTTGATGCCCCGCACGACCTGCTGCCAGTCGGAGCGCGCCCGCGTGACGTCGGTCATTTTCTGCACCACGCCATGATGGGCGGCAGCCACGGAGATGACGCCGTCGACCTGGGCGCCACGCATGGCGGCTGCCATCGAGACCCAGGCGCCGGCCGACTGACCGGCGAGTACGATCCGCTTGTAGCCCATGGCCCGCGCCTGTTTGACCGCCTCCACGAGTTGCGTGGCATCGCCCGGCCAGTCGCGGATCCATTCTCGGTCAAAGCGGTAGAGGTCGTAGTCCTCGGTGGTGAAGTAGGCGACCTGGCCCTGCGGGGCGGATTTCGTCGCGTCGATGCCTTCCATGTACCCGTGGCTCCAGACGATGAGCCCGGCCGCCGCCTGCGGTCCCTTGTTCAGCCAATAAGGCTGCGGGCGCAGGCGACCGATGTTCGGCAGGGTGGGCGGCGCCACCGTCTTCCAGTCACGGCCGTCGAGGACGATATTGTTGACGGCGTAGAGCGTGCACTTGGCCTTGGCGTTGTCTTCGCAGTATTTCAGGCCGCGTTCGACGGCGCCGGCCGGATCGGCGCCGGGGGAACCGGTCCACGAATAGCCGCGGCCGTTCGGCGCCAGCATGAAGACGCGCTGCGGTGCCAGGTGTTCGAAGTCGACATAGGCCTTCTTGGCGTCGGCGCCGAGTTGCGCCGCGGCCGGCGTGGCGAAGACGGCGGCCAGCGCCGCCGCCAGCCAGGCCGGCTTCCACATCACGTGTACGAACTCACTTTGGCGCCAGCACCATGATCATCTGCCGGCCTTCCATGCGCGGCATCGATTCGATTTTGGTGAGGGCGTCCATCTCGCCGCGGACCCGGTTGAGGACCTGCAGGCCGAGCTCGGAATGCACCATCTCGCGGCCGCGGAAGCGCAGGGTGACCTTCACCTTGTCGCCTTCCTCGATGAAGCGCTTCATGGCGCGCATCTTCACTTCGTAGTCGTGGTCGTCGATGTTCGGGCGCATCTTGATCTCTTTGACCTCGATCACCTTCTGGTGCTTTCGGGCCTCGTGCGCCTTCTTCTGCGCCTCGTACTTGTACTTGCCGTAGTCCGAGATCTTGCAAACCGGCGGCACGGCATTGGGCGAGATCTCGATGAGATCCAGGCTGGCCTCTTCGGCCATCTCGAGAGCTTCGCGGGAACTGACGACGCCGACCATATCGCCGTTCTCGTCGATCAGTCGGACTTGCGGCGCTCTGATTTCGCCGTTGATGCGCGGACCGTCGCGGGTCGGCGCGCTCTGTTGTGCAGGACGTGCTATGGCTAACTTCTCCCTCGTTGCTGCCCCCTCCCTCTTGCGAGTTCACCGGAGGCGGAAATTGAGGCCCGGGGCCCGCCTCAGGCGGGCGGCCGAGCCTCCTTTGAAAGTGTAGTGACGGCGGCCCCGAGTTCAAGGACCTCCTGCTTCTCCGAGCCCAGCCGGCGCACCGCCACCGTGCGGTTTTCCATATCGCGGCGGCCGACCGCCAGGATCAGCGGGACGTGGGCCAGCGAATGCTCGCGGACCTTGTAGTTGATCTTCTCGTTGCGCAGGTCGACGTCGACCCGCATGCCGGCCGCGCGCAGTTGGGCTGCGACCTCGTTGGCATAGGAGTCGGCGTCGTTGACGATCGTGACCACCACCGCTTGCGTCGGCGCCAGCCAGAGCGGGAAGCGGCCGGCATAGTTCTCGATCAGGATGCCGATCATGCGCTCGAAGCTGCCGAAGATCGCGCGATGCAGCATGACCGGCCGCTTGCGCGTGCCGTCCTCGGCCACATAGGTGGCGTCCAGCCTCTCCGGCAGCACGAAATCGACCTGCAGGGTGCCGCACTGCCAGTCGCGGCCGATCGCGTCGCGCAGCACGAACTCGAGCTTGGGACCGTAGAAGGCGCCTTCGCCCGGGTTGAGGATCAGGTCGAGGCCGGCCGCCTTCGATGCCGACTTGAGCGCGCCCTCGGCCTGGTCCCAGACCGCGTCCGATCCGGCGCGCACCGGCGGCCGGTCGGAGAACTTCACGAAATAGTCCGGGAAGCCGAGGTCGCGGTAGATCGAGCCGAGCAGCTCGCAGAAGCGGATCGTCTCGGCCTCGATCTGGCTCTCGTCGCAAAAGATGTGGGCGTCGTCCTGCGTGAAGTTGCGCACGCGCAGGATGCCGTGCAATGCACCCGACGGCTCGAAGCGATGGCACGATCCCATCTCCGCCATGCGCAGCGGCAGCTCGCGGTAACTGCGCAGGCCCTGATTGAAGATCTGCACGTGGCAGGGACAGTTCATCGGCTTCAGCGCGAAGACGCGGCTCGCACCTTCCGTCGCGCCACCACCCATGAACTCCTTCAGGCCTTCCTCGTTCTCGGCGAGGTACATGTTCTGCCGGAACTTCTCCCAGTGGCCCGACTCTTCCCACAGCTTGCGGTCGACCAGCTGCGGCGTCTTCACCTCGACATAGCCGCCGGCGTCGAGCTTGCGGCGCAGGTAGTTCTCGAGCGTGCGCCAGAACGTCCAGCCCTTGGGGTGCCAGAACACCATGCCGGCTGCCTCTTCCTGCTGATGGAAGAGGCCCATCTCGCGGCCGATGCGGCGATGGTCGCGCTTCTCGGCCTCCTCAATGCGCATCAGGTAGGCCTTCAGATCCTTGTCGGAGAAGAAGACCGTGCCGTAGACGCGCTGCAGCTGCGCGTTCTTGGCGTCGCCGCGCCAGTAGGCGCCGGAAACTTTCGTGAGCTTGAACGCCTTGCCGAGCTTGCCCGTCGAGGGCAAATGCGGGCCGAGGCACATGTCGAGCCAGTCACCCTGCTTGTAGACGGAGATCTCCTCGTCCTTCGGCAGCTCGTCGGCCCACTCGGCTTTGAACTTCTCGCCGTGGTCGACGAAGTACTGCTTGATCTTCGCGCGGTCCCAGACCTCGCGCACGATCGGCAGGTCGCGGTCGACGATCTCGGCCATGCGCTGCTCGATCCTGGCGAAGTCCTCGGGCGAGAACGGCTGGTCGCGCACGAAGTCGTAGTAGAAGCCGTCCTCCGTCGACGGACCGAACGTGATCTGCGTGCCGGGGTAGAGCTCCTGGACGGCCTGGGCCAGAACGTGCGCCGCGTCGTGGCGCAACAGCTCGAGCGCATCGGGATCGCGCGCCGTGACGATGCCGATCTTGGCATCCCTGGATACGACATGGCTGAGATCGACCATCTTGCCGTCGACCTTGAGCGCCAGCGCCGCCTTGGCGAGGCCCGGACCGATCGAGGCCGCGATCTCTGCGCCACTCACCGGCTTGTCGAAGGATCGGACGGAACCGTCCGGCAATGAAATGTTAACCATGATGACCGCCTAAGAAGAAAGAATCCGAACACGCCTCAGCGCCCGACACGAGGTGTCGGCCGTGCAAGGCCGGGAAGCGGCACGAGTGCGCGCGCCCGGCCGAATCAAGTTCGGTCGGTGGTCAGAAACGTCGGAGCGGGGAAGAACATCCGGCCCATGGGCCCCGGAGATAATTGCGAGGGGTGTCCAAGT
>CAWUOG010000229.1:0-5160 GCA_963923875.1 uncultured Alphaproteobacteria bacterium | reverse complement strand
TGCCGATGCTGCGCACTGTGATGGCGATGAAGCCGCGCACGATCGGCTCCGCACCGTGCCAGGAGGTCGTGCTGACCGGCGACGACATCGATCTCGGACAGCTGCCGATCCAGACCTGCTGGCCGGGCGAGCCGGCGCCTCTGATCACCTGGCCGCTGATCGTGACGCAAGGCCCCGATCCGAAAGGCGACAAGCAGGACAGCTTCAATCTCGGAATCTATCGCCTGCAGGTGACGGGCAAGAACACGACGTTGATGCGCTGGCTGAAGCATCGCGGCGGAGCGCAGCACCACCAGCGCTGGAAGGGTGCGGGCAAGCGCGAGCCGCTGCCGGTCGCCGCGGTGATCGGTGCCGATCCAGGCACCATTCTTGCCGCGGTCACGCCGGTGCCCGACACGCTCTCCGAGTACCAGTTCGCAGGCCTGCTGCGCGGCAAGAAGGTCGAACTCGTCAATTGCAAGACGGTGCCGCTGAAGGTGCCGGCCGAGGCCGAGATCGTACTCGAGGGTCATGTCAGCCTCGACGACTACGGCGACGAAGGCCCCTACGGCGACCATACCGGCTACTACAACTCGGTCGAACGATTTCCGGTGTTTACCCTGTCGGCGATCACCATGCGCCGCCAGCCGATCTATCTCTCGACGTTCACCGGCCGGCCGCCCGACGAGCCGTCGGTGCTGGGCGAGGCGCTGAACGAGGTCTTCATCCCCCTCTTCCAGCAGCAATTCCCCGAGATCGTCGATTTCTGGCTGCCGCCCGAGGGCTGCTCCTACCGCATTGCCGTCGTGTCGATGAAGAAGGCCTACGCCGGCCACGCCAAGCGGGTGATGATGGGCGTCTGGTCGTATCTGCGGCAGTTCATGTACACAAAATGGGTCATCGTCGTGGACGCCGACATCGATGCGCGCAACTGGAAGGACGTGATGTGGGCGCTCAGCACCCGCATGGACCCGGCGCGCGACATCACGGTGATCGAGAACACGCCGATCGATTATCTCGATTTCGCAAGCCCGGTGTCAGGTTTGGGGTCCAAGATAGGCCTCGATGCCACCGACAAGTTTCCCGGCGAGACCAACCGCGAATGGGGCCGCCAGATCCGAATGGATCAGGCCGTGATCGACCGCGTCGACGCGATGTGGAGCAATCTCGGCCTGCCGGGCAGCGGCCGGAAGATCTGGCGCTGAGTCCGGGCCATGGAGAAGGACCCGAACCGATTCTGGTGGCTGTCGCTCCTGCTGGTCGCGCTCTGCACCGTCGGCTTGTGGCTGTTCCAGCGCAGCGTATTCCCCGCGACCTTCGGCGGAGTCGGGCTGGCAGTCGGCTTCGTGCTGGGCACAGCCTTCGCCGCGCTGCTCGAGGACTGGATCGACCAGAATTCCGACTGAACCCTCAGGCTGCCTTGAGGCCGGGCAGTACTTCCATCGTCACCAGGCGCCGGCCCACGGCGATGTCGCTCTCGGCTGCCCCGCGCGAGGCTCCGCTCACCGCCACCTTGTCGAGGCCGAGCGCCGCCAGCGACTTCAGCCGTTCTATGCAGCGCTCCGGCCGGCCGACGATGGCAAAGCGGTCGATGAAATCGTCGGTCAGCGTCCCCGCCTGTCGTGAGTCGCCGCGCGTATGCGCCTTCATGTCGTAGTTGCTGCGCAGTGCCTCCAGTACTGCGCGGTCGCCGCTCGACACCGGACCGTTGGCCTTGCCGTGCATCACCGAGAAGCGCGCGAAGGTGGTCAGCCCGCCGCGCACCAGGCTGCGCGCCGCTTCGAGATCGGTGTGGCAGCCCATGTTGACGTAGGAACCGAATGCCACGCCGTCGGGATCGAGGCCCGCCTCCTGGCGCGTCTTGCGCGCCAGATCGATCCCCCAAAGCAGCCGGTCGAGATCGGCCCCCAGCGTGAACATGATGCGGTCGGCATGCAGGGCCGCCAGGGCGATCACCTTGGGACCGCTGGCGGCGACCTCGACCGGTACCTTGGTCTCGCCCTTGGCCAGGCCCTCGGCGATCCAGCCGATCCGGCTATTGGGCGGCGCGTCGTGCAGATGGAGTTCCGACATCGGCGGTGCCCACTCCACCGGCAGGTCGACCTCGTTGAACGGGACCGCCTCGCCCTTCAGGTAGACTTGCAGGTGGCGCAGATAGCGCTCGAACTGCTTCAGCCGCGCCGGCGCCCGGCCGAGATGGGCGAGCGCCGAGTCGCCCCGGCCGATGCCGAGCACGGCGCGACCATTGGACACGCGATGTACGGACGTGATCGAGTTGGCGGTCGCCGCCGCCACGCGGGTCGCGGAGTTGGTGACTCCGGTGCCGAGACCCAGTCGCTTCGTGACAGTGGCTGCCAATGCGAGCGCGACATAGGGATCGCCCGACAGGTTCTGCGAGTCGACGACGAACAGGCCATCCCAGCCGGCCGCTTCGGTTTCCCGCGCCATGCGTTGGGCGCCGCGCGCCGAAGCCACCGTCGTCATCCAGAGTTCCATCGTATTCTCCTCACGTCCGGCAAGATCCCGCGTCAGACCTCGATCTTCACGCCGCTGACCGTCTCGAAGTGACGGTAGAGTGCCGCCAGCACGCGGGGCTTATGCCACGGATTGCGCGGGCCGGGCGGATACTCGCCGGCAGAAACGAGGGCCGACAAGACGCGCAGGGCCTCGTAGTAGGCGGTGTTCGAGTCCCGAAACGGCCGCGCCGAGCGATAGGCAGCGAGATAGCGTCGAACCATGGTCGTCCGCATCATCTCGAACACGATGCGCAGCGGCCCGGCGAAGCCGGCATCGGCAAATCGCAGCAGCACCAGGGTGCAGGCCACGTCGAAGGCGGGCTCGGCCGCAATCGCCTGCGGCCAGTCGATCACCCCCGTCAGCCGGTCGCCGACGACCATGACGTTGAGCGGATGAAAATCGCCGTGGCAGATCACCTCGGCCTCCTGCGGCCGCCGCAGATTGCGCTCCAGCCAGTCGATGCCAGGCAGCAATCCGATCAGGCCGGCCTTGGCGATGCGGCCGCGGACGCGGCCGAGTTCACCTGTCACCGTGAGCAGTGCGGGATCGATGCCGTGGCTCTGCGCGCTCGCCGTCAGATGCTTGCCGTCGATCCTGTGGAGCAGGGCCTGGGCCGCCGCGAGGCGTCGCGACAGCGTGAACAGGCGACGCTTGTCGCCGCTCGATCCCATCGCAGCTTCCCACATCGTCTCGCCGGCCAGCCGCTCCATGACGACGAACGGACCGCCGAGCCACCCGGTATCCTCTTCATGCAGGAAGACCCGCGGTGCCGGAAAGCCCGCCGCGACCAGCGCCTCATGCGTCGCCACCTCGCGGCGCAGGCGCTCATTCGGCGCAGTCTGCGGCAGCACACGCAGGATGAGGTCACCGTCCAGGCCCTCCGGTGCTTCGCCGAGCCGGAATGCCATCGTCACGGTGTCGAAGCCGCCGGCCAGACGGACCGGCGGCGCGACGTAGCCCACCTGCTTGCCGAGTTTTCCGCGCAGCCATCCCAACAGAGCTTCGGAAGGGATGTCCATCGACAGTGCGCCGATCCCGCCGCCCGGTCAGTAGCGCATGGTTATCTTCGTGCCCGCCGTAGTGACGATCTTGAAGCCCAGGCGATCGTAGAGATGGCGCGCCGGATTGTTGTTCAACACATCGAGCGTGAGATCCTTGCGCTTGCGATCGGCGCGCTCCTGCATCCATTTCAGGAAGGACGTGCCGAGGCCGCGGTTGCGCGCCGTCGGCAGGAGAAAGATCTGCTTCAGCATCACGACGTTCTTGGTCTCTTCGACCTGCAGCCAGCCGACGTCGGCCTGGTTCGAACGCATGATCGAGGTGCCGGCATGCGTGATCGCCTCTTCGACGATCTTCTGTTGCGCCGGCTCGTTCCAGGGACTGAGCGCTTCGGTCAGAGGCTTCATGGCGTCGCGATAGATCGGCCAGCAGAAGCCGAGGTCGGATTTGGCGGCAGGGCGAAGTTCGAAGGCGAGTGACATGCCGCTATCGGGCCACAAGGCAACCTTCGATGCAACGCGCACGAACGCGCGGCCCGAAGGCCGGCTATTGCGCGCCCCGGCCTTAATGTAAAGTAACTTAACATGAGCTGGAAAAGGCGAGCCCGCGAGGAACGCGGCTACCATCACGGCAATCTCAAGGAAGCGCTGATCCAGGCCGCGCGCCAGTTGATTGCGGAAAAAGGTCCCGCGGGTTTCACCTTCGCCGACGCCGCGCGCTCGGCCGGTGTCAGTCCTGCTGCGCCCTATCGCCACTTTCGCGACCGCGAGGCCCTTCTTGCCGACGTTGCGCGCGAGGGCTTCCAGCGCTTCGAGGCCATGCTTTCGACCGGTTGGGCCGGCGGCAAACCCGACGCGATCACCGCGTTCCACAATGTCGGCCGCGCCTATCTCGCCTTCGCGCGCGCCGAGCCCGCCTATTATGCCGCGATGTTCGAATCGGGGCTGCCGCCCGACATCAACGCTGACCTGCGCGCGGCGTCGGAGCGGGCGTTCGGTGTGCTGCGGGCCGCCGCGGACGCGCTGGTCGGGCTGCTTCCCCAAGGCAAGCGGCCGCCGGCACTGATGATGAGCCTGCATGTCTGGGGCATGGCCCACGGCATCGCCTCGCTGTTCGGCCGGGGCGACGCCGGTCGCCGTCCGCTGCCGATGACGGCCGAGGAGCTGCTCGAATCGGCCATGCTCATCTATCTGCAGGGATTGGGTTTTCCTCAAAAAGCGTGAGGCGCCCTTGACTCAGGGTCCGGGAATGCCCAATGTAAATGTCGTTAACATTTACATACGTTAACTCACGAAGGAGAGGCCCCATGCAGGCCGTGTTCGACAGGATCGACGAACTGCCCAAGCCGGCACTGATCGCGCTCACGATCATCGGCTTCGTGCTGTTCTGGCCGCTGGGTCTGGCCATGCTCGTCATCTGCATATGGAGAGGTCGCATGTTTTGCTCACATCGCGGTTACGGCCGCTGGTACTCGCCCGAGGATCGCGATGCCTTCCGGTCGGAATGGCGGGCGCGCAAGGAAGAATGGCGCGCCTGGAAGCGCCGCGCCCGGTGGTCGAGCCGCCACGGCTCGGGCAACGTCGCTTTCGACGAGTATCGCGACGAGACGCTGCGCCGTCTCGACGAGGAACAGCGCGAGTTCCAGGACTATCTCGACAAGCTGCG
>CAWUOG010000228.1:0-5174 GCA_963923875.1 uncultured Alphaproteobacteria bacterium | reverse complement strand
GGTCCAGCCGCAACGGCATGCAGCGCGCGAATTGCTCCGCTGTTTCGCGAAGTGGTGTTGGCCGTTGCACGGCGAGCCCAAGCCGTGCTTCTTGCCGCCCCACAGGAGGAATCGTTCAATGTTTCGTCGTCAGTTCGTTGCCGGCAGTGCGGCGTCGGCCGCCGTTGTCGCAGGCCGCGCGGCGCAGGCGCAGGCCCAGCAATTCTCCATCGCGACCGGAACCACCGGCGCGGTCTACTATCCGCTCGGCGGCGCGATGGCCAACATCCTGAGCAAGAAGGTGCCGGGCTGGGCGGTCACGGCCGAGGCGACGGCAGGCTCGGTCGCCAACATGCACATGATCCGGGACGGCAAGGCGCAGCTGGCGCTGACCCAGTGCGACACCGCCTACGACGCCATCAAGGGCCTCGACAAGTTCGTGGGCAAGCCGGTCGAGTCGCGCACGCTCGCCGTCGTCTATCCGAACCTGGTCCACTTCGTGACCATGGAGGGCACCGGCATCAACAAGCTCTCGGACATCAAGGGCAAGCGCATCTCGACCAGCGCCCCGGTCAGCGGCTCGGAGGTCATGGCGCTGCGCATCATCGACGAGCTCGGCCTGAAGCTCTCGGACATCAAGCGCGAGCGCCTGGCGCCGGCCGAGAGCACCAACGCCATGAAGGACGGCAAGCTCGACGGCTACTTCTTCAACGGCGGCCCGCCGGTCGCCGCGATCACCGATCTTGCGGCGACGCAGGGCGTCAAGATCAAGCTGATCCCGACCGCCGATCTCGTGCCGGCCCTGAACAAGAAGTACGGCCCGGTGTTCGCGCCGAGCGAGATCAAGGCCAGGGCCTACCCGAACCAGGACGCGGCCGTGCCGGTCATCGCGATCTGGAACATCCTCATCGTGCCGGCGTCGATGTCCGACGACCAGGCCTACACCATCATCAAGACGCTGTGGGACAACCAGGCCGACCTCGTGGCGACCCACAAGGCGTCGGCGGACATGACGCCGGAGAACCAGAAGCTCGCGAACTCTTCGGTACCGTTCCATCCGGGCGCGCTGAAGTTCTTCGCCGAGAAGGGCATCAAGCTCTCGTAGGAGTGACGTTGGACGGACGGGGCTCCCGTGCGAGGGGGCCCCGTTCCATTTGGGGTTGGGAAACGACATGACGGTTGAGACCGGGCTGCTGAGCGAAGACGAACAACGCAAGGTCGAGGAGCTGATCGAGCAGGAGGACGGCGCCGTCCACAAGTTCGTCGGCTGGTGGGGCAAGACGCTCACCTTCATCGCCTTCCTGATGACCATCTTTCATCTCTATGCCGCAGCCTCGACGGTCGACACCCAGTCGCTGCGCGAGATCCACGTCGCCTTCGCGCTGTCGCTGGTCTTCCTGCTCTTCCCGGCGGTGAAGAGCTGGCGCAACCGGATCGCGCCCTGGGACATCGCGGCGGCCGCCATGGTGCTGGTCGTCATCTGGTACATGATGACCGGCGGCAGCTGGACGAGCCTCGACGCGGCCGACGACTTCCTCGACCGCTACGTCTCGCCGACCCATACCGACCTGGTGATCGGCGCGATCCTGATCCTGCTGGTGCTCGAATCGACGCGCCGCGCGACGGGCTGGATCATGCCGATCCTGTCGCTGGTGTTCCTGGCCTACGCGCTGTGGGGCAATTACCTGCCGGCGCCGTGGACACACAAGGGCTACCCGATCTCCGACCTGATCGCCGAGCTCTACATGACCCTGAACGGCATCTTCGGTTCGGCGATCGACGTGTCGGCCACCCTGATCGTGCTGTTCACCATTTTCGGCGCCGTGCTGCAGGCCTCGGGCGCCGGCCGCTTCTTCATCGACTTCTCGCTGCGCGCGATGAAGGGCCAGCCCAACGCCGCCGGCCGCGCGGTCGTGCTGTCGTCCTTCCTGCTCGGCGGCCCGTCCGGTTCGGGCGTGGCCACCACGGTCACGATCGGCACGGTCGCCTGGCCGATCATGAAGGAAGCGGGCTACGGCAAGTCGGCGGCGGGCGGCCTGCTGGCTGCCGGCGGCCTCGGCGCCATCCTGTCGCCGCCGGTGCTCGGCGCCGCGGCGTTCCTGATCGCCGAATACCTGAAGATGCAGTACCTCGACATCGTGCGCATGGCGCTGATTCCGACCTGCCTCTACTATTTCGGCCTGCTGGTGATGACGGAGATCGACTCGCGCAAGTACGGCCTGCGCGCCGTCGATCCGTCGATCGACCTGACCCTCGGCCAGCTGATCGCCCGTTACGGCTTCCACTTCACCTCGCTGATCTCGGTGGTGGTGCTGATGGTGTGGGGGTTCTCGGCGACCTACGCCGTGTTCTGGTCGATCATCCTCGCCATCGCCGTCAGCTACCTGCGTTCCGACACCGCCCTGTGGCCGGGCAAGCTGTTCCGGGCCCTGGCCGACGGTTCGATCCAGGCGCTGGGCGTCGCGGCAACCTGTGCCTGCGCCGGCATCATCGTCGGTGTCATCACCAAGACCGGCCTGGCGCTGAAATTCTCGTCGATCGTCATCGACATGGCCGGCGGTTCGGTGTTCTGGACCTCGATCTACACCGCGCTGATCGTCTGGGTGGTGGGCCTCGCGGTGCCGGTGACGGCGTCCTACATCATGTGCGCGGTGATCGCCGCGCCCGCGCTGATCAAGCTCGGCGTGCCCGACTACGCCGCACACATGTTCATCTTCTATTACGCGGTGCTGTCGGAGGTTTCGCCGCCGACGGCGCTGGCGCCGTTCGCGGCGGCGACGCTGACCCGTGCCGACCCGTACGTCACCACCCTGCAGAGCTGGAAGTACGCGCTGCCGGCCTTTCTCGTGCCGTTCATCTTCGTGCTCGATCCGATCGGCATCGGCCTGCTGCTCGAGGTACCCAAGGGCATGAGCTGGCTCTGGATCCTGTGGGCCACCCTCGGCGCGGCCGTCGGCATCTTCGCTCTGGCGCTCGCCGCGCAGGGCCACATGCGCCGTCCGCTCGCCCTGTGGGAGCGCGGCGTCTGTGCCATGGCCGGCATCGCCTGCACGTTCCCCGCTCTGGTCGACAGCTTTGTCGGCGGGCTGGTCGCGGCGCGCCTGATCGGCATGGCGCTGCTCGGACTCGTGGTCGCCCTGCAGCTGTCGGAGCGGCCCGCCCGCGCTTGACGGCCGCGAAACGTGGGCCCCTCGAGAGGCGCATCCACTGGCGACCCCCGCCATTCTGTCCTACCGTCGATACAGGGGGCGGAGGCGCGGTCGATGGTCTTGCGAACAGCGGTCATGGCGGGAGCGGTATTGCTCGCCAGCGGTGGCGCGGCCTGGGCGCAGGCCGCGACCAACGAGGGTCTGGGCGCCTTCCTGCGCACGGTAACCGAGCGGTTCGATACGACCCTCCATCGCCTGCCCGAGCTGGCCGTCTATGTCTCGGGCCTGCCCGGCAAGTTCGATCTTCGCACCCTGCTGCTGTTCGTCGGCATTTTCGTCGTCGGCCTGACGGTCGAATGGCTCGCGCGCCAGCTCCTGATCCGGGTGCGGCACAGCATCCACCAGAAGGGCACCAAGTCGCCGCTGCGCTCGCTGGCGCAGGTCATGCTGCTCGACGGCCTGGCCCTGGTCGCGATGTGGGCTGCGGCCCGGATCATGGTTGCCCAGATCGGCGACCCCAGTTCGATGCAGACCCGCCTCGGCCATCAGCTGCTGATCGCCCTGATGTACTGGCGCGGCTTCAATTTCATCTTCCGCACCTGGTTGCGCCCCAACTCGCCGGGCGGGCGCGTGGCGCCGGTCGATGACGGCCAGGCGCGGCGGCTGCTGCGGGCGATGAACCTGGTGATCGTCCTGCCGCTGATCGGACGCACCATCCTGCAGGCAATGCTCATCACGGATGCGCCGCCGGCCGCGATCCTGGTCAGCGCCGTTGTCTATGTGCCCATCATTTCGGCCGGCCTGGTCTGGGCGGTATGGCACTGGCGCAGCGATATGGCGGCCTGGTTTGCCGGCCTCGTCCGCGAGAACGACCTCTTCCGGGCGGGCAAGCTTGCGCTCGCCGAGAACTGGTGGATCGGCGGCCTTGCCTTCTATGCCGGCGCGGGCTGTCTCGCCGTGATTGCGGCGATCACCGAGCAGGGGCTGGGCAACCAGGGCTTTGCCGCCATCGAATCGATGCTGATCCTGCTGCTGCTGTTCGAGACCCTGCTGGATCGGGTCACGAGGCACCTGCCGATGGAGCTGCCCACGGTCGGCGAGGTGGTGGCGAGCTGCGTGGCGCTCGCGGTTCGGCTCTGGGTGGCGGTCACCGTTGCCCGTGCGCTCATGGTCGGCGCCAGTGGCGCGATGACGGCGGCGGAGTGGGCCCCGCACGACCAGGCCGCGAAGGTCGCCTCTCTCTCTGCGCTCGCGTTCTTCGTCGGCTGGCGCATCGTGAAATACCGCATGGACCGCTACATCGCCGACAACCCGCTGCCGGTAGCCGGCGTGATCGGCGACGACGATGCACCTCTTGCCGCGACCAGGCTGCGCACCATCATGCCGGTGCTCAAGGTGACGTTCGGGATCGCTTTCCTGGTGCTGGGCGGGCTGGTGGTGCTGTCCCAGCTCGGCGTCAACATCACGCCGCTGATCGCCGGCTTCTCGGTGCTCGGCCTGGCGGTGTCGTTCGGCAGCCAGTCGCTGGTGCGCGACATCGTCTCCGGCATGTTCTTCCTCGCCGAGGATTCGTTCCGCGTCGGCGAGTACATCGACGGCACCAAGGTCAAGGGCGTGGTCGAGGGCTTCTCGGTGCGCTCGATCCGGCTGCGCCATCAGAACGGCCAGCTGCACATCGTGCCGTTCGGCCAGCTCACCCACATCACCAACTTCAGCCGCGACTGGACGACGGTGAAGTTCAATCTTGCGTTCGCTCTCGACACCGACGTCGAGCTGTTGCGCAAGACCGTCAAGAAGATCGGCCAGGACATGATGAACGAGCCGCAGTTCCAGAAGGAGCTGCTGCAGCCGCTCAAGATGCAGGGCCTGGTCGACATCAAGGACGCCGCTCTCGTCGTACGCTTCAAGTTCACGGCCCGGCCGAAGAACCCGAGCATGATCCAGCGCATGGCCATCCGGCGCATGTACGAGACCCTGCCGAAGCTTGGCATCCGGTTCTACCTGCCGCCGATGGTCCAGATGGGCATGGCCTCGATGCTTGCCCAG
>CAWUOG010000227.1:0-5180 GCA_963923875.1 uncultured Alphaproteobacteria bacterium | reverse complement strand
AAGCCGTCGGACATCCTCACGCGCAAGGCTTTCGAGAATGCGATCGTGGCGGCGAGTGCGCTTGGCGCTTCGACCAACTGCCCGCCGCATGTCAACGCCATCGCGCGGCACATCGGCGTGAAACTCGAGAACAAGGATTGGGACAAGATCGGCTACGACATCCCGTTGCTGGTGAACTGTATGCCGGCTGGCAAATATCTCGGCGAGGCCTTCCATCGTGCCGGCGGCGTGCCCACGGTGATGCGCGAGTTGATGCGCAAGAAGAAAATCCACGGCAATGTCATGACCGTAAGCGGCAAGACTTACGCCGAGAACCTCAAGACGGCGGCACCGGCCGATGGCGAGGTGATCAAGACCTACGGTAAGCCGATGCTGGGGCAGGCGGGCTTTGCAGTCCTGTCAGGCAACCTGTTCGACAGCGCGATCATGAAGACCTCGGTGATCTCGCCCGAGTTCCGCAAGAAGTATCTGGAAAAGCGCGGCGACAAGAATGCCTTCGAGGGCACGGCGATCGTCTTCGAAGGCCCCGAGGACTATCACCACCGCATCAACGATCCCAAGCTGCCGATCGACGAGAATTCGATCCTGTTCATCCGCAACGTCGGTCCAGTCGGATATCCGGGGGCCGCCGAGGTCGTGAACATGCTGCCGCCGGACCGGTTGGTGAAGGGAGGCGTCGTGCTGCTGCCGTGCATCGGCGATGGCCGCCAGAGCGGCACCTCGGCCAGCCCCTCGATCCTCAACGCCTCGCCCGAGGCGGCAGTCGGAGGCGGTCTGGCGCTTCTGAAGACCGGCGACAAGGTCCGGATCGACATCGGAAGGCGCACGGCGAACATCAAGATTTCCAAGGCCGAGCTGGCGCGCCGCAAAGCTGCGTGGAAGCCCAGCATCAAGCCCAGCCAGACGCCGTGGCAGGAACTCCAGCGCAAGTACGTGGGACAGCTTTCTTCGGGCGCGTGCCTCGACTTCGCGGTCGACTTCCAGCGGGTGGCGCAGACCAAGGGCGTACCGCGGCACTCGCACTAGACCATGCGCTCGTTGCGAATTCCGGAGGCCGTATTCGACGGCCGGCCCTTCGGCTTCGCCCAGGTGAGCGTGGACTCGACGCCGCTTGGGGACGCGGTTCATGTGGCAGGCCAGGTCGCGTGGGATTCGGAGCGTCGTATCGTCGGCGCGGGCGACATCGGCAAGCAACTGGGCAAATGCCTGGAGAACCTGTCGGCGGCGCTGGGCTCGGCCGGTGCCAATCTCGACCAAGTGGGAGCTCTGACGCTCTACATCAAGCAAAGCCACATGAGCGAGGGCAGGGCGATCGGCGAAGTGCTGAAGAGCGTGTTCGGCGCCAACCTGCCGTGTTCGACCTGGATCGGCGTCACGGGCCTCGCCGTCGAGGATTTTCTGATCGAGGTCGAGCCCTCGGTCGTGTTTCTGCCGAAAAAGGCCTGAATTGCCTCAGCGGAACCAACGCTGTTCGACAGAGACAGGCAGGTCGGCGCGGTTGATCAACAGGATCGTCCAAGGAGAGGTCGGTGGACCGGATGGTCGGGCGGCGGGAGCGGGCGGCGGCACGAGGCCGCCGAGCGAATTGCCGGGCGCCGCAAAGCTTGTGGTGCCGGGTGGGGCGAGGTTGGCTCCACCGGCCACTGGCCGTGGCGCCGCGCGCTGAGCCATCATGATCTCAGCCGGAGCCCGCTCTTCGAACACCACGATGATTCGGTCGCGGCGGCGGCTGGTCGACAGCACGTTGACCGAGTAGCCGGTTCCACCGCGCACACCGAGAAAGATGCCGATGGCAGTCATGCGGCCGGGTTCGAAAATGTCGGGCGGGTTGACCCCAACCCGGCTCCAAAGACTGCGCCACTCGGCCAGCGACATGGCGACGACCTGCTCGGGCTGACGGGTCACGGCGGTCGTGCCTTGCCAGTGCCGTCCCTCGATGGTTTGGGCAGTGGCTCCGATCGCGAATCCTGCCAAAATCGCGGTCGCGCACAGCACCGACAGGCGGGCGATACGACGCACTGGGCTGTTTTGGACTGTTTGCAAAATCGACCTGAGACTGGACCGCACGACCGAGGCTCGACTGAAACCCGACACTTGCTGGAGCGCAGTGAAGAAGCGCTCACAGTTTGGCTCAATTGAGGCGCAGCCGGTCTCCGCGACCCGGGCTGCTGTCGGATTTCACCGCACTGATGCAGGAAAGCCACACCTCGATTTCATGCCGAGCATGGTGCACCTGCGAAGAGAGCATTGAGCGCTGTTCAGGCCGCGCCATGCCGAATTCTTTCACGACCCGGGAAGGCCGGCGTATGCTCGCCAACACAGGCACCGCGAGGTTGTGTCCAATGAAACCAGGCATGGACGACAGGTCGGTCGCGCAGCGCGTGCTCGACCATATTGCGAACGGCACCACGGATGTGGGCGACGCCGTATGGCGAGAGCCGGTGGCCAATTATCGCTCCTCCGAACGGCTTACTGCCGAGATCGAGCAGGTCCTGCGCCGCTCGCCCACACCGCTCTGCCCCTCCGCAGCGTTGCCCGAGGCCGGCTCCTACCTCGCCCGCGAGGCCGCCGGCACCCCGGTCGTGGCCGTGCGCGGCGCCGACGGCAAGGTGCGGGCCTTCCGCAATGCCTGCCGGCATCGCGGCATGCAGGTCGCGTCGGGTGCCGGCTGCCAGCGCGCCTTCGTCTGCCGCTATCACGGGTGGACCTACAATCTCGAGGGCCGGCTGCGGCACATCCCGCACGAGGAAGGCTTTCCGGGCTTCGACAAGAACGACCATCCGCTGGTGCCGCTCGCCACATCCGAGCGGTTCGGCCTGGTCTTCGTGACCCAGGACAGTCCGGCGCTGGGCGACGATTCGCTCGACGGATTGGCGGAACTGATCCGGCCCGACCAGCGGCTGTTCAACACCGTCGAGCGCGAGTTCGACGTGAACTGGAAGATCTTCCTCGAGAGCTTCATCGAGGGCTATCACATCAAATCGACCCATCCCGAGAGCTTCCTGCCCTACGGTTTCGACAACCTGAACGTGATCGACCTTTTTGGTCGCCACAGCCGGGTGACCTATCCGTTCCAGCGCATCAGGAAACTCGAAAAGGTGCCGCCGGCCGAGCGTAAAGTCGAAGGCCTGCTGACCTACGTCTATCACCTGTTCCCCAACGTGCTGGTCACCGTGCTGTCGCGACACACCAACCTGGTGGTGCTGGAACCGCTCTCGGTCGATCGAACGCGCCAGCACACCTATACGCTGAGCAACGGCGGCGGCGACGATCCCGCGGCTCTGGCCGAGGCCAGACGCGACGCGGACTTCGTCGGCAACACCGGCGCACAGGAGGACCGCGCCGTGGTCGAGAAGATCCAGCGCGGCCTCTCGAGTGGCGCCAACGACGCCTTCATCTTCGGCAAGTACGAAAGTGCGATCGTGCATTTCCACCGCACGCTGACGGCGGCGCTGGCTTAGGGTGCGCTAACTGCGCTTCGCCCGGTCGGAGGCATTGGTCGACGTGATGGCCTCGCGAATGCGCCGCCAGTCGTCCTCGGAGTGGCTCAGCATGTTCGAGAACGTGCCGTTGCCCATGATGCCCATGCCGCCGTCGATGGCGATGACCTCGCCGTTGATGTACTCGACCTCGTCGCTCATCAGGAACGCAGCCATGTTGGCGAGCTCGTGCGGCTTGCCGACGCGGCCGAGCGGATTGCGGTTCCTGTAGCGGTTGTCGCTGTCGCCCATCGGATTGAGGCGCGCCCACGCGCCCTCGGTCGGGAAGGGGCCTGGCGCGATCGCATTGAGGCGGATGCCATGGTGCCCCCATTCGACGGCGAGGCTCTGGGTCATGACCGCGACACCGGCCTTGGACATCGCCGACGGAACCACGAACGGGCTGCCGGTCCACACCCAGGTAGTGAGGATGCTGATCACGCTCGCCTTTCGCTGTTCGGCGATCCAGCGTTTTCCGCAGGCATTGGTCACATAGAATGTGCCGTGCAGCACGATGTTGGCGATGGCATCGAAGGCGCGCGGGCTGAGATCCTTGGTCTGCGAGATGAAGTTTCCGGCAGCATTGTTGACTAATCCATCGAGCGGCCCATTCGCCCAGATGCGCTCGACCATTTCCTCGACTGCAGTGGCAACGCGGATATCGACGGTGTGGGCCTCGACCTTGCGGCCGGGATGCTTGGCCATCACCTCCTTGGCGGTCTCCTCCAGGACGCTGCCGCGACGCCCGCAAATCACGCAATCGGCGCCTAGCTCGACGAATTTCTCCAGCATGATGCGGCCGAGACCGGTACCACCTCCGGTGACGAGGAAGCGTTTGCCTGCGAACAAATCGGCCCTGAACATCCCAATTTCCTCCCGACTGCATTTACGACATCGTCTTTAACTAACGCCTTATATTCGACAATCGGACGTTGCGCCCAACCCCGAGGCTGGTAAGGTTTCTTCATAACAACATGGGATCGTTGCTGAATGACGACCCAACAGGGAGAGACGAGCGGGGACAGCGCTTCGACTGAGCTGCGTGGTCGAGTGAAGTGGTTCAACGCTGTAAAGGGCTACGGGTTTCTGGCCCTCGAAGGCGACAATAGCGACGCGTTCCTGCATGTGACGACACTACGCCAATCCGGGCATGAGGATCTCAAGCCCGGAGCGACTGTCGTGTGCGCCGGCATGCGCGGCCCCAAGGGCTGGCAGGTCATGAAGGTGATCGAGGTCGATGCTTCGACCGCGGTCGCGGATGCGCCCAAGCCGCCGCCGGTTCCCGATGGCGTCGCAATGGGCGATTACATCGGCGCTTTGGTCAAATGGTACAATAACGAGCGCGGCTACGGCTTCGTTACGCGCGAGGCCGCCGACGGCGACATCTTCGTGCACGCTGCGGTTCTGCGCCGCCACGGCATGGACTCGCTGGCGCCTGGCCAGAAAGTGATGATTCGAATCGCCGAGGGCCAGAAGGGCCTCCAGGTCATCGAGATTCGCTCGGCCTGAAGCCGAGTCGCGTCGAACCGCCACGGCTTGACCGCGGCCCGCCGGGATGGGCACTTAAGGAGCATGTCCAGTAAGTCGAGAGAGGGGCCGCTGGGGCGCCGCCTGCTGTTTGCCGCCCCGTTCGCGTTCTCCGTAGACGCTTCGGCCGCACGCGCCCAGGGCAACGACATCGTATTCCCGCGCTCCTCGCTG
>CAWUOG010000226.1:0-5184 GCA_963923875.1 uncultured Alphaproteobacteria bacterium | reverse complement strand
GCGAAGACCGCGAAGTCCTTCGGACTCATCAGTTTGGGCGCTCCGCCCAGTTGCTCGAGCCGCGCCAGTACCTTGGGATCGGTGGCCGCGACGTGCATATCGGCATTCACCTTGTCCACGATCTCCGAGGGCGTCCCCTTTGGCGCGTACCAGGCCGTCCAGGTCGTGAGCAGCACCTCCGGCAGACCCGCCTCCTTCGCGGTCGGCAGGTCGGGCAACAGCGAGTAGCGCTCGGAGTCGGTCACGAACAGGCCCTTCAGCGCCCCGCGCTCGATGGCGATCTTGGCATTCACCGTGTCGATCATCATGAAGCTGAGCAGGCCGTTCTGAAGGTCGGGGATCGCCTGCGGGTTGCTCTTGTAGCCGATGTAGGTCGCCTCGACTCCGGCCGAAAGCTTGTAGAGCTCGGATGCCACGCGCGCCGGCAGCGCCCCGGCGCCAAAGTTGTTCTTGCCCGGAGCAGCCTTCAGCTTCGCCGTCAGCTCCGCGGCACTGTTGATCGGACTCTTGGCATCGACCAGAAGCACGAACGGCGAGGTGCCCATGCGCGTGATCGGGGCGAAGTCGGCGATCGGATCGTAGGGCAGCTTGTCGTACAGCGCGGGATTGACCGCCTGCGTCATCGCCGACGTGGCGAACAGCGTCAGCCCGTCGGGCTTGGCGCGTGCCACGGACTCGGCGGCGGGAATGCCGTTGCCGCCGCCCTTGTTGTCGACGACCACCGGCTGCTCCCATATCTCGGCCAGCTTCTCGGCGTAGATGCGCGCGCTGATGTCGGTCGCCGCCCCCGCCGGGAACGGCACCACGACAGTGACCCTGCCCGACGGAAACTTCTGGGCGCGCGCAATCGCCGGTGCCGCCAGCCAGGCACCTGCGGTTGCCGCCAGAACCCTCCGCCTGCCGATCATGTTTCCTCGCGACTTCATTGTTGCTGAAGGATATGCCCGCCGGGCGGGGAATGCTCGGGCGTCGTCGACAAATTCCATATTACGAAATATTCTTTCTGCGATGATGGCGCCCCGATGATCGAGCCCGTCGCCCGCAGTTTCGCGTTGCTGGAAGCGCTGAGTCGTCGCCCGAGCGGCACGATCTCGACGCTCGCCGATGAGACCGGATTGCCGCCGCCCACCGTGGTGCGGCTGCTGAAGAACCTGGCCGAGCTCGGCTATGCCACCCGGGTTTCGCGCGATGCGGGCTATCGCCTGACCGACAAGGTGCTCGGGCTCGCCCAGGGAATCCGTTTCGTCGATCGTCTGGTCGACGTCGCGGCGCCGCATATGAGCCGCTTCACCCGGAAATACGGCTGGCCGCTCTATCTCGGGACGATCGGCGACCGCGCCATCACCATCCGCCATTCGACGGCAGCAGAAAGCCCGATGTCGTTCGAGCGTGCAGCGCTGCAGAAGAAGAGTCCCATCCTGTCCAGTGCGCTGGGCCGGGCCTGGCTGGCCTTCTGCTCCGGCGAGGAGCGGCGCGCCGTCCTGAAGCATCTCGGTGCGAAATCCGATCCCGCGCTCGCGGCGGCCTTCGCAAAGATTCGCCGCGACGGCTATTCCTTCACCGTTCTGCCGCGGACGGGACGCTTGCAGGGAATAGGCGTTGCGATTCGCGACGGCGAGCGTGTGATGGGTTGCATCTCGATGCGCTTCATCCGCTCGGCAATGAGCGAGACCGAAGCCGGTGCGCGCTATGGCGCAGCGCTGAACGCGATGGCCGATGCCATCGCCGTGGACGCCGCGCGCTAGCTTCCGCCACTATGCCTCCCACAAGAACGGGAGGATTCATGCCGAGCTTCGATTCGATCGCCACGCAGACCGTGCGCAAGGCGGAGCATCTCGAGCCATCGTTCGTCCATGCCGCCGACATCGATGTCGCGGCGAAGAAGCTGAGGGCCCGCAGGAAGAAGCCGAACATCCTGATCTTCCTGATGGACGACGTCGGCTGGGGGGATTTCGGCTGCTACGGCGGCGGCGTCGCGGTCGGCGCGCCCACCCCGAATTTCGACAAGCTGGCGCGCCAGGGCCTGCAGCTCACCTCCTGCTATTCCGAGCCGTCGTGCTCGCCCTCGCGCGCGACGCTCCACACCGGCCGCGTCCCCAATCGCCACGGCCTGCACCGGCCGCCGATGTATGGCGAACCGGGCGGGTTGCAGGGCGAGATCACCCTGCCCGAACTGCTGGGCAAGGCGGGCTACACGACGCAGGCCGTCGGCAAGTGGCACATCGGGGAGAACATCGAGAGCCAGCCGCAGAACGTCGGCTACGACGACTTCTACGGGTTCCTTTCGGTGTCGGACATGTACACCGAATGGCGCGACCCGCATTTCTTTCCCGAGATCGTCTACTCCGACGCGCGCTCGGAGTGGATCAAGAACATGCCCTTCAATCGCTGCTTCGTGCACGCGAAGAAGGGCCAGGCGGCGACCAACGTCGAGGAAGTGACGATCCCGGTCCTGTCGCTGCTCGACGAGAAATGGTGCCAGTACTCCGAGAACTTCATCCAGAAACAGGCCGGGTCCGACAAGCCGTGGCTGCTCTATCACTGCACCCGCGGCGCGCACTTCGACAACTATCCGCACGAAAAGTATCTCGGCGCCTCGCCGGCCAAGCATCCCTACAAGGACACGCTGATCGAGCTCGACGCGATCATGGGCCGCCTGGTCGAGGCGCTGCGGGCGTCAGGCCAGCTGGAAGACACGCTGATCTTCGTCTCGTCCGACAACGGCCCGCACATGGAGACCTGGCCTGACGCGGCCTTCACGCCGTTCCGCTGCGCCAAGGGTTCGACGTGGGAAGGCGGCGTACGCGTCCCCGGACTGATAGCCTGGCCCGGCACGATCGACGCCGGCCAGCAAAGCGACGGCCTGTTCGACTTCAACGACATGTTGCCGACGGCGCTCGGCCTCGCCGGGGCGTCGGACCTCCTGCCGACCGACCGCTACATCGACGGCGTCGACCAGACCTCGTTCCTGCTGGCGCCCGACGGCCTGTCGAACCGAAAGTTCCACTATTACTGGCTGAGCCAGACCTTCTCGGCGATGCGCTGCGGCGAATACAAGATGGTGCTGTCGGCGGTCGACGACGCGCCGACCGACGCACACGGGATCGGCGGCTTCACCGGCACGCTGGATCGCTTCGCGTATCCGCGGCTCTACAATCTCTATCTCGATCCGAAAGAGCAGCACAATTACCTGACGCGCAAGCTCGCCTACATCGAGGCCTTCCAGCTCGGCATGCGCAACCACCTCGCGACCTTCCGCAAGTATCCACCCAAGAAGGTCATGGGCATCAAGGCCGCGGACAAGCGCGCCGGCTAGGTCATAACTTCTTGGAATGAACTTCCGGGTAGAATGAATTGTCCGGCCCTTCCCGCCTCCGCCATAGTTGGCGGATTCGGGGGAGGACCGGAGCATGGCGGCAAGAGACTTCGCCGGCAGGAATGTCGCCGACGTCGTCGGCGCGGTGTCGAGCGGCGCCACGACGGCGCGCGACATTCTTGAGGGCGTGCTCGAACGCTGCGCGCGCGCCGCGCCGTTCAATCCGATCGCCACATTGAACGCCGAGGGCGCCCGTGCCGCGGCCGATGCGCTCGATGCGAGACGCAAGGCGGGCGGCGCGCTCGGCAAGCTCGCGGGCGTGCCGGTGTCGGCCAAGGACCTGATCCTGACAAAGGGCGTGCGCACGGCGTTCGCCTCGATCACCATGAAGGACAACGTTCCGTCGCAGGATGCGAGCGCGATCGGCCAGTGGCGCGCCGCCGACGCGGTGCTGTTCGCCAAGACCACCACGCCGGAATACGGGCACAAGGTGCTGACCGACAGCCCGCTGCACGGCATCACGCGCAATCCCTGGAACAAGGAACACACCTCGGGCGGATCGAGTGGCGGCGCGGCCGTGTCGATCGTACTCGGGCTGGGCCCGATCGCCATGACGACCGATGGCGCGGGCTCGGGCCGCATTCCGGCTGCGTGCTGCGGTGTTTACGGCCTGAAGGCAACGCTCGGCCGCGTGCCGCACGAAGTGCCCGCCGATCAGTTCGGCCAACTCACCTATCTCGGCGTCAGGGCGCGCGATCCCGCCGATCTCGGCGCCGGTCTCGCCTCGATGAGCGCGGGCCATGCCGAGGATGTCTGGAGCGTGGCCTCCGGCCGTCCACCCTTCGCCTGGCCCGCCACACCCGCAGGCGATGCGATCGCGGGCAAGCGCGTGACCGTGATCCGCCGCATGACCGGCGGCTATCTCCATCCCGACAGCGAGGCGCGGCTCGATGCGGCGATCGCCTTCCTCGAAAGCCGGGGCGCGCGCATCACCGAGTTCGACGGCCGCCAGATCGACTGGAAGCTCGATGTCGCGCGCTTGATCCTCCGCGCCAACCAGATCACGCGCTTCGGCGACCTGCTGAAGAGCCGGCGCAACGATCTCGATCCGTCCTTCGTGAAGACCCTGGAAGAAGGCGCCGCCGTCGACATCGCGACCCTGCGTCAGGCACTGCTCGACCGCAGCGCGGTGTTCCGGGAAACGCAGCGTCTGTTCGCCTCGGCGGACCTGCTGATGACGCCGACCGTGGCATCCCCGGCGCCGCCCGCGACCCAGGACCAGTACGCACCGCTTATGGTCGACGGCAAGGCGATCGGCGATCTCAGGTCCGCCTGGTACACCTACACCATCCCGACCAACATGACGGGGCATCCGGCCATCAGCATCCCGTTCGGCCAGTCCAAGACCGGCCTGCCGATCGGCGTGCATTTCGTGGCGCCGTGGCATCAGGAGGCGGCGTTGATCGCGCTCGCGCAGGCGTTCGACGATCATACGCATGCCTCGTCGCTGTTCCCGCCGGGCTTCGAGCCTGCCTGACCTAGGCCCAGCCGCGCGTCCGGATATGAGACTTCACCGCATCGAGGAAGGCGTCGGCCAGCAGGCTCGGTTTGCGGTAGCGCGGCCGCATGGCGCGGAACAGGTACCGGATCTTGGGCTCGAACGGCACGATGGCGATCCCGCTCTTCGCGTAGTCGCGCGCGGTGAAAGGCTCGACGATGGAGACGCCGACGCCGCGGGCGGCCAGCGCACAGGCCTCGGCCGAGGAATAGACGTCGATCTGGGTACGCCGGTCGATGCGATCCTGCTCGAAAACGGCATCGACCAGATGACGCATGCGCCCGTCGAGCGGGAACGACAGAAAGCGCTC